>NZ_JBEXNT010000023.1:0-86761 GCF_040611255.1 Kitasatospora sp. NPDC002965
GCCGGCGGAACGCTGGGCGTCGGCGGGCAGGGCGGCCGGCCCCCCGCACCGGGGCCGCGCCAGCACGCAGGCGCGGCCGAGGAGCCGGCGGCTGCCGGCGGACGGCCGAGGCCGCGGGGCCGGGCCCCGCGCCGCCCCACCGGGCGCGAGCGGCACGACGAGAAGATCACCGTGTACGTGTCCGCCGAAGAGCTGATGGACCTGGAGCACACCCGTCTCGTCCTCCGGGGCGAGCACGGCCTGGCGGTGGACCGCGGCCGGATCGTCCGGGAGGCCATCGCGGTCGTGCTGGCGGATCTGGAGCAGCGGGGCGAGGCCAGCATCCTGGTGCGGCGGCTGCGCGGGCGCTGACGCCCGGGGCCGCCCGTCGGCCCGTCGGAAGCCGCTCCGGCACTCCGGCGCGGCGGAACTCCGGCGCATCGGGCCCAGCGGCACTCCGCCGGCCCGGTGGGGCCTGCCGGGGTCGTCGGGCTCCGTCTTCGGGGCCGCCGTCGTCGGCGCTCACCGATGTCCCGTGAGTGGTCCGGGCTTCCGGACGGTGCCCCGGTCGCGGCCGGGCCGACCCTGGACCGCGTCCTGGCGGCTCCTGAGCCACCCCTGAGCGGCGCTGAGCGGCTCCCGGGCCCCTGGGGGCGCCCCGGCGCGCGGAGGGCGCCTGGGGGCGGCCGAGGGCCCGGAGGACGGGCGCGCCGACCTCGTCGGCCGCCGGTAGGCCGGTAGGGGCGTGGAGCCCCCGTCGAGCGTTCCGGGGCCCGGGGTGGGTCCGGGATGGGTCCCCGGCGGGTCCGGGGTGGGCTTGCGAGGGGTCCGGCGGCCGGTGAAGTACTCCCGGCGGCGTGCGCGGCGGGTGCGGCGTGTCGGTGAGCCCCCGCACGGAGCGGGCGGTGGCACCGGGTGAAGATGGACCGCCATGTCGAGTACGCCCGAACCCTCCGCCGTCGCCGGGACCGCCCGGTCGGTCGAGGCTGTCGCCGCGCCTGCCGCGATGGCCACCGGGGCAGGCGCCGGGGCGGGCGGCGGTGAGCCGCAGGGTGGCTTCCGGGTACGGCTGCACAACTTCGAAGGCCCGTTCGACCTGCTGTTGAGCCTGATCGCCAAGCACAGGATGGACGTCACCGAAGTGGCGCTGGCGACCGTCACCGACGACTTCATGGCCCACATCAGGGCCATGGGCCCGGACTGGGACCTGGACGTCACGACGGAGTTCCTGGTGGTCGCCGCCACACTGCTCGACCTCAAGGCGGCCCGGCTGCTCCCGGCGGCCGAGGTCGAGGACGAGGAGGACCTCGCCCTGCTGGAGGCCCGGGACCTGCTCTTCGCCCGGCTGCTCCAGTACCGGGCCTACAAGCGGGCGGCTGCGCTGTTCGGCGACCGCTGGGCTGCCGAGCTGTTCCGCCGGCCCCGGTCCGTCGGCCTGGAACCGCGGCACGTCCGGCTGCTGCCCGAGGTCGTGATCGGCATCGGCGCCGAGCGGTTCGCACAGCTGGCGGCCCGGGCGATGGTCCCCAAGCCGAAACCGGTGGTCTACGTCGACCACATCCACACACCGCCGGTGAGCGTGCGCGAGCAGGCGGGCCTGGTCGTCGGGCTGCTGACCGTGCTGGGGGAGGCGACCTTCCGGCAACTGGTCGCGGACGCGCCGGACGACCTGGTCGTCGTCGCCCGGTTCCTGGCGCTGCTGGAGCTCTACCGGGAGCGGGTGCTGGCCTTCGAGCAGCCGGAGGCGCTCGGGGAGCTGGTCGTGCGCTGGGTGGCCGAGGCGGACCGCGGGGCGGTCGACGTGACGGACGAGTTCGACCGGCCTGCCGGTGAAGGGCGGGCTGCGGACGTGCGGGCCGCGGACGTGCGGAGAGAGGAGGGCCCGCGATGACGGTCGGGGCCGATGACGGACGGCGGGTGCCTCGGCGGCCGCTCGGGGTGCCGGGGCAGCCGCGGGCCGAGGAGTGGCTGGAGCCTGCGCCCACCGTCCCGGTGGAGCCCGCTGCCGGGACGGAGGGGCGGACGGTGGACGGAGCCCCGGCGGGTGCCGGCCCGGTGACCATCGGCGGCCTGGCGGGTGCTGGTACTGGTGCGGGTGTGGCGGCGGGTACCGGCTGCGTCGGCGGTGCACCTGTCGAGCCGGTCGTCGTGCACCAGAAGTCGGCTCCGTCGACTTCCGGTGCGGCGGAGCGGCCCGGCCCGGAGATGCCGGGGAGCCCGGACGGGCGGGACGGAGTCGTCGGCGCTGAACCGTGGCGGTCCGTGCCGACGGTTCCGACGGCGGACGGGCCCGGACTGCGGGCGGAGCTGGAAGCGATCCTGATGATCGTCGACGAGCCCGTCGGAGAGGTGCACCTGGCGTCCGTGCTGGAGCGGTCGCGGGCGGAGGTGGCGGCGGCGCTGTCCGGGTTGTCCGCCGAGTACACCGCACAGGGCCGGGGCTTCGACCTTCGACTGGTGGCCGGTGGCTGGCGGTTCTACAGCCGGGCCGTGTGCGCACCGGCCGTCGACCGCTTCGTCCTGGACGGCCGGCAGGCCCGTCTGACACAGGCCGCGCTGGAGACGTTGGCGGTGGTCGCCTACCGGCAGCCGGTGTCCAGATCGCGGGTCTCAGCCGTCCGCGGTGTGAACTGTGACGGCGTGATGCGTACCCTGGTACAGCGAGGACTGGTGGAAGAGGCCGGATCCGAGCCCGAAACAGGTGCGATCCTGTATCGGACGACGAACTACTTCCTGGAACGGATGGGGCTCCGCGGCCTGGACGAGCTGCCGGAGCTTGCTCCCTTCCTGCCCGAGGTCGACGACGTGGAAGCGGAGTCCCTGGAGGGCACGATGATCGCGGAGGCGGTCGCCGCCGCTGCCGTGCAGGCCGTGGACGGCAGTGGCGAGGCCGGTCGGGCTGCGCCTGATCGGTAGGGGGCGGTGAGGTCGGCCGAAACGACCGCACATCCCAGACGGTAAACGACGTACGGACACTTTGATGCGTAGCAGTGGCAACGGCAGGAACAGCAGCGGCGGCGGCAGCGGTCGCGGCGGACAGGGCGGGGGCCGGGGCGGCTCCTACGGGGGCAGCGCCGGTCGTAGCGGGTCGGGCTCGCGCGGCGGTTCGTACGGCGGTGGGTCCGGTGGCGGGTCCGGTTCGTACGGCGGCTCGGGCGGGGGCTCCGGCGCGGGCTCGTCGCGTGGCGGCGGCTCGTACGGCGGGGGCTCCGGCTCCTCGCGCGGTGGCGGCTCGTACGGCGGCGGGTCCGGTGCGGGTTCGTCGCGCGGTGGCGGCTCGTACGGCGGGGGCTCCGGCTCCTCGCGCGGTGGCGGCTCGTACGGCGGCGGGTCCGGTGCGGGTTCGTCGCGTGGCGGCGGCTCGTACGGCGGGGGCTCCGGCTCCTCGCGTGGTGGCGGCCCCTCGCGCGGCTCCGGCCCCTCGCGCGGCGGTTCGGCCTCGCGCGGTGGTTCGTACGGCGGCGGGTCCGGGCGTGATGACCGTCGCGACGACCGTCGTGACGACGGTCGCTTCCCCGACCGGCCGCTGCGGCCGGAGGAGCGGAAGTACGACCGCCCCGAGTTCGGCGGCGGCCCCAACGCCACCCCGGCCCGCGGCGGCTTCTCCGGCCGTCGGCCCAACCCGGCCCCGCGCCCGCGCCGCGAGGGGCAGGGCGCCCCGGGCGACCCGCGCCGCCAGCCGCAGCGCTCGCGTGAGCTGCAGGCCCGGATCGAGGACGCGGTGCTCGCCCGGCACGACAAGCCGGCCGTGAAGCTGCCCAAGACCTTCGGCGAGCCCGAGGGCGAGCGACTGCAGAAGGTGCTGGCGCGTGCCGGCATCGGCAGCCGGCGCGCCTGCGAGGAGCTGATCGACCAGGGCCGGGTCGATGTCAACGGCAAGCGGGTCACCGAGCAGGGCAAGCGGGTCGACCCGGAGAAGGACGAGATCAAGGTGGACGGCCTGACCGTCGCCACCCAGTCGTACCTGTTCTTCGCGCTGAACAAGCCGGCCGGCGTGGTCTCCACGATGGAGGACCCGGACGGGCGGCAGTGCCTCGGCGACTACGTGACCAACCGGGAGACCCGGCTGTTCCACGTCGGCCGCCTGGACACCGAGACCGAGGGCATCATCCTGCTCACCAACCACGGTGAGCTCGCCCACCGCCTCACCCACCCCCGGTACGGCGTGACCAAGACCTACCTGGCCGCGATCCAGGGGCCGATCCCGCGCGACCTCGGCAAGAAGCTGGCGCAGGGCATCGAGCTGGAGGACGGGTTCGCCCGTGCGGACAGCTTCAAGGTGATCTCGAACGTCGGCAAGAACTACCTGGTCGAGGTGACCCTGCACGAGGGTCGCAAGCACATCGTCCGGCGGATGCTGTCGGAGGCCGGCTTCCCGGTCGAGAAGCTGGTGCGCACCCACTTCGGTCCGATCGCGCTGGGCGACCAGAAGTCCGGCTGGCTGCGCCGCCTCACCAACCCCGAGGTCGGTCAGCTGATGCACGAGGTCGGTCTGTAGACCGGTCGATTTCGGTGAGGTGCGTGCCGCTCCCGCGGGCGCCCCTCGCCGAGCCGGTCCGCAGAGTCCGCACCGGAGACGGTGGACCTGTGGACGGGTCCCCCTCGTGACGTGTTTCCGTGAGGGCCTCCCCGCCGTTCGGCGGGGAGGCCCTCACGCCGTTCGGCGGGTCCTGCTGTGAAGCGGGCCGCATCGTCCGGTGATCGTCTTGTCAGCGTCATGATCCGTGGCCGAAGATTGCCACCTGTCCGCGATCCGCCGAGTGGCGGGACTGCGCCACCGGCGCAGGGGCGAGAGGCGAACGGGGAGCGACGCCGTGTCCGATGCACCACTCAGCGCTCTGGGGCTGGCCACGCCGGACGGACGGGTCTACGCGGCGTTGGTGGCCAATCCACAGTCGACGGCCGAGGACCTGGCCGCCCTCTGTGACCTGAGCCTCCAGCAGAGCGTCCGCGCGCTGGACCGGCTGGCACAGCAGGGCATGGCCACCCGGGCCCCGGTGGACCGCCACCGCTTCCTGCCGGTCGCGCCCGACGTCGCGATCGGCACCCTGATAGGCCACCGCGAATCCGAACTGCGCCACGCCAGGGCCGAGATGCACCGGCTGATGGACGCCTTCCGGGAGGCCTCGCGGTACACCGACCCGGCCCACTCGGTCGAGGTGCTGACCGGTGGCGAGGCCATCGCGCAGCGGCTGGAGCACATCACCGAGACCAGCCAGTACCAGGTGCGGGGCTTCGACTGCCCGCCGTACATCCAGGACCCGGTGGCCAACATCCCCCTCCAGCGGCAGCGGATGAAGGAGGGGCTGCGGTTCCGGACCGTCTACGACCGGGAGGCGGTGGCCTGGCCCGGGCGGCTGGAGAAGAACATCCTGGCCGGGGTCGCGGACGGCGAGGAGGCGCGGGTCCGGCCGGTGCTCCCGATGAAGATGATCATGTCGGACGACCGGATGGCGATCATCCCGATCAGTGTGGGTGACAGCGTCCTCGACGCCGCCTACGTGATCCACCCCTCGGCGCTGCTCCAGGCGCTGGACACCCTGTTCGAGGCGGAATGGGAGCGGGCCGTCCAGTTGCAGGCGGCGATCGGCGCCACGGAGGAGACACCGGAGCCGGAGGCCGACCACCGCAAGCTGCTCGGGCTGCTGGCGGCCGGCCTCACCGACGAGTCGATCGCCCGGTCGCTCGGCTGGAGCGCCCGGACCACCCAGCGGCGCCTCCAGAGCCTGATGCGCGAGCTGGGCGCCACCACCCGCTTCCAGGCCGGCATGGCGGCCCGGGAGCGGGGGTGGTTGTGACGCGGCCGGGTGGGGCGCGGTCGGCTGCGCGGCGGGTGGCCGGGCCGCGGCCGGGGGCCGGTCAGGGAACCCCCGGCCGGGACGTCGCCGGCCGGTGAGCCGCAGGCCGGTGAGCCCCCGGCCGGTGAGCCGCAGGCCGGGGCGTCAGCTCCAAGGGGTGAGGCCCGCCCAGCGGCCGTCCGGCCCGCGTTCGACCTTCTCCAGGCCGACCACCGCCGTCCGGTTCAACCGGCCGTAGATGTGCGGGAACAGCACGCCGGGGGAGGCCCCGGGCGGCGGTGCGCCGTGCGGGGCCTCCCACTTGACCATCGGTTCCACCAGCGACTCCTCGATCAGCAGCACCATCAGCGGTTCGGGGGCGTCGGCGTAGAAGGCGTTGGCCACGGCCAGCACGGTCTCCTCGTCCGCCGAGCAGTGGATGAACCCGTCGGTGAGCAGCGAGGCCGTGGCGTACGGCCGGCCCGGGTCGGCCAGCCAGTCGTCCAGGGGAGCGAGGTGCAGGATCATGTTCCTGTTGTACCTGAGCGGACGTCATGGCGACGGTTCGCGCGGGTCGGCCGGGTCGCGGGCGGTCGGACCGAACGAGGCCAAGCCAAGGGGGGCCGGGCCACGGGTGGTCGGGTCGCGGGCGGTCGGGTCGCGGGCGGTCGGGTCGACGGCGGGGCCGGGGACGCGGGGCTCACAGGCCGGCCACCTTGGCGGAGGCCGAGATCTCGTACACCAGTGTGACGGCCCGGCGGGCGCCCGGGCCGAGCGGGACGTCCCAGCGGACGATGCCCTCGGAGTCGAAGGCGTCCGGGGCCGGCGAGCACTCCTCCTTGCGCAGCCGCACCTCCACCGCCGACACCTCGGAGACCGGCACCCGTTCGCGCACCGCGACCAGCTGCTCGTCCCGCTCCTCCGGCCCGGAGAACCGGGAGAGGTAGAGCCGGACCGTGCGGGTGGTGACCGAGCGCTGGCCGAGGCCGGCGGTGGACTGCCGCTCCTCCGTCTCCCGGACCACCCGGTAGCCGTCGGAGCTGCCGAACGAGAGCTCGGTGTCGGCCCCCGTGGCCGTGAACGGCAGCTCACCGCGCCCGGTGAAGCCGCTGCCCCGGACCAGCTCGACCGGCCCCGCGAGCAGCGCGTGCCCGGCCGCGTTGCGGAACCTGACCACCTGGGTGACCAGCGGCGACAGCTCCGGCGCGCACGCGTACTCGCTGCGCGCCGGGCCCGTGAAGGTGCCCAGCGGCACCCGGTGCGCCCGCCCGTCGGACGGCACGGTGGCGGGTGCCGGGGCGGGTAGTACCCGCACCTCCCCGCCGTCGTCCACGCCCGGCACCGCCCCGGACGGGCCGAGCGTGGAGACCTCCTCCTCACGCAGTTCGACGTCGACGGTGCGCCGCTCCTCGGTGGTGCGCTCGCGCAGCATCAGCAGGTCCTCGACGAGCGCGGGCGGTTCGGCCGCCAGCGCCGAGCGTGCGGTGGAGAAGGTCAGCCGGGCGCCGGTCCAGTCCTCCCCGGTGCGCTGCCAGACCACCGCCTCCGACTCCAACCGCAGCTCGCCGTCGGTCAGGGTCGCCCGGTAGGAGGGCCGCCAGAGCGCGCACGGCACCAGGTGGCTCACGGTCAACCGGGCGGGCCCGGCCGCCGCGGCCTCGACGGTGAGGTCGAGGTGCGCGACCAGCTCGGCCGGCTGCTCCTCGGCCTGGTCGAGGGCGGTGAGCGCCTGGGACCGCTGCTCCTCCAGTTCGCGCAGCCGCGAGCGGGTGGCCCGCAGCTCCTCGCCGTACCGCTCCCGTTCGGCGTCCACCCGGGCCAGTTCGCGCGCCCAGCGGGTGCGCTCGACCTCGCCGGCGCCCGCGCCCTCGCCGACCTCGCGCAGCAGGTCGGCGGAGAGCTGGGCCAGCAGGCCCAACCGGGCCTCCAGCCGTTCGAGCAGCCTGCCCTCCGCGCGGGTGTGCTCGTCCAGCCGGTGCAGGCGGTGGCGCAGTTCGGAGTCGTCCGGGCCGGGCGGCAGCGGTGAGCGTGGGGTCCAGGCGCGCACGACGCGGGCGTCCAGGACACGGACGCCCGGGGTGTCGGCCTCGGCGCGCAGGGTGCGGTCGACGGCCAGGGCGGTGAGCGGGCCGAGGCGCAGCCGCTGGATGCCGGGCGCCAGCTCCAGGGTGATGGTGCGCTCGACCTGGCTGCGGTCCTCCAGGCAGGTGACGGCGGTGACGGGGAGAGGGTGGACGGTGGCGGCTCCGGTGCCCCCGGGGGCGGTGACGGCGGGGACGGTTTCGGCAGGGGCATTGAGGGCGGGGGCGTTGACGGCGGTGGCGTCGGCCGCGGCGGGATCGATGGCCGTGCGACCGGGGGCGGGTGTCCTCGGGAGGGGGGTGTCGGTCATCTCGTTCAGTTCCTCCGGTTTCCGCCGACGATGGCCTTTCCGGCCGGGATTCTGATCTGGTAGCCGCCGTCGAGCTCGGCCCGGCCGCCCGGCGGCAGCTCGACCCGCCACAGCCGGCTGCTGGGCGGGCACTCCGGCGAGGGCTCGGTCGGGGCTCGCCAGTCGGCCCGCTCCTCGATCCGGATCTCGGAGTCGGAGCTGACCGGCACCCGTTCGCGGACCTCGACGGTGACCGGGCGGCCGAGCCGGTTGGCCAGTTCGACGTGCACCCGGTGGTCGAGCACGGTGCTGCTGTTCAGCATGCCTGCGGTGGACTCGCGAAGCTCGGTGCGGCGCGTCACCTCGACGGACTCCGCGACGCCGATACCGAGTCGGCTCACCCCGCCGGGGGCGAGGGTGGGCAGGGCCGCGGTGAGCAGGAAATCATCGTCGACGGTCACCTCGACCGGGCCGGCGAGCACCGCCCGGTCGGTCGGGTTGGAGACCAGCAGGGTGGCGTAGACCTTCTCCTCGACGGCGGGGACGGTCACGTACTCGGGACGGACGGACACCGGGATCTCGTCGATCGTGACGGTGTGCCAGGTGGCGTCCGAGGGGATGTCGGCGGGCGCGGCGGCGTCGAAGCGGT
This sequence comes from Kitasatospora sp. NPDC002965, assembly GCF_040611255.1. Lineage (NCBI taxonomy): Bacteria > Bacillati > Actinomycetota > Actinomycetes > Kitasatosporales > Streptomycetaceae > Kitasatospora > Kitasatospora sp. NPDC002965. The sequence continues at coordinate 8,777 of NZ_JBEXNT010000023.1, forward strand.
GGTCGAAGGAGCCGGCCGACACCCGCGGGGGCACAGCGTGCCGGGGCAGCGCCAGATGGTCGATGCCCGCGACGAGGTGGCCGACACCCGGCCGGGCGGAGGGCCGCGGCGCGGACCGCTGCAGGGTGCCCCGGACTCCGGAAGCGGAGTCCGGACCCAGCAGGACGAGCGCCGGGTAGTCCAGCAGCAGGGCGTCGGGGACCGGCGGACCGGCGGGCGCCCCCGGGCCGCCCTCCTCGTACCCGCCGGCGGCGGCCGAGTCGAACCGCAACAGGACGTCGTCGCCGGCGTCGAGGCCCTCCGGTGCGGCGGCCCGTCTGCGGCTCGCGCTCCCGCCCCGCGCCCCGCGGGCACGGGAGGCGACCGGAGCCGGCGGGGGCGGGGGTGCGCCGTACCCGGCGAAGCCGAGAGCCGGCGGGGCGGCGTGCGGTTCGTCGTAGGCGGAGAGGAGGCCGCCGGCCGGGGCGGCTCCCGGGGCGGCGGGCGCCGGCGGAGGCAGCGCGACGGCCGGGGCGACCGGACCGGCGAGGCGGGGCCGCGGGGCGGTTCCGGCGATCAGTGGGCGCGGCAGCCCGGGGCGCGGGCCGACCGCGTCGTAGCCGGTGAACAGGTCGGCCAGGCCGCCCGGGGGCTCGCGCCAGCCGGAGGGCGGCGGGGCGGGCTGGCTGCGGCCGATCCGCAGCGAACGCAGCTTGGGCAGGTCGGTGCGGCGGTCCAGGTCGGCGGTGGAGAGGGCGAGCCGGACGCCGCTCCAGTCCTCGCCGGTCAGCTGGGCGACGGAGGCCCGCAGGACCAGTCGGCCGGTGTCGACCCCCTGCGCGTACGACAGCCGGTAGGAGGGCACCCAGCGGGCGGTCCGGACGGTGTACTCCAGCTCGATGTCCAGGTCGGTGGCGGTGGCGGTGGCGGTGCTGGTGGGGGTGGCGGTGCCGGGGGTGTCGTGGTCGCTGCCCGGGGGCGTCGCCGTGAGGGTGAGCAGAACGGTCGCCGAGACCTCGACCGGCCGGGCCGGGCCGGCCGTGGACGAGCGGTTCAGTTGATCGGTGAGCAACTCGGTCTCGTGATGGGCGAGTTCGATCTCGCGCGTCAGCTCCTCCGCGCGCTGCTGGAGCCCGGCGAGGCGTTCGTCGACGAACTCGGCCAGCTCCAGCCAGGCATCGGCAGGCGTCCGGCGGAGCGGTTCGTCGCGGCGCCGCTGCGGTGGGACGGCGCGCAGCGCGGCGGTCTCGGCGATGGCGGCGAGGATCAGCCGCTGGCGCTCCCGGACGGCGTGCTCGCGCTCCCGGGCCTCGTTCAACTTCATTCGGAGCTCGGGGAGTTCGCTGGGTTCGCGAAGTTCGGCGACCGGTTCGAGGCGGGCTTCCGTGACGGCGGTGCCGGCCGGGCCGGAGAGCACCCGGGCGCGCAGCGAGTGCCCTTCCAGGGCCGTGGGCAGCCCCGTCAGCCGGAGCCGTCCGCCCGGCGGTACGGCCACCCGGGCCCGGCGGCGGCAGACCGCGCCGACGGCGTGGACGACGACCGAGTCCAGCACGGACGGCACGGACGGCACGGACGGCACGGACGGCACTGCGGGGACGGTGCGGACGGGCGGTGCGGGCGGTGCGGTGGGCGCGGTGGGGTCGACCGGACCGGAGTCGGCCGGGTAGGACGGGGGGCTGGTGGGAGTGGAGGATTCCGGCCGTTCGCCGTGGTCCCCGTCCTGCGGTCGATGCTGGTCGCTGCTGTGCTGATCGTTCACCCGGCCAACCCCTTCGTCTCGTACCGTCGGCGCCGATCGCGCCAGGGCCTCCCCTTGGGCGGCCCATCCTGCCGTGCGTCGGCGCTCCCGTCCCCGGATTTCGCGGTGCGCGGCGTACGGGCGCCGTGGCGTGCGCTCCGTGGCGTGCGTGCCGTGGCCCGAGTGCCGGGGAGCCGGGCGCTTTCGCGCGGGTCGTGTGTGGGGACGGGCGGGAGGGCCGTCCGGTTGCGGTCGCGGTTGCCCTCGTGGCTGCCCTCCCGGTTGCCCTCGGGGGCGCGGTCGCGGTCGCGGTGTCCGTGCGGACGACGGGGATACGAGAGGATGGGGCGGACGTGTCCGACCGATCCGGCGCCGTCCGGAGCCGTTTCGTCCGGTGCGGTCCGTCCGGGCCGTCCCGGGCCCGTACCGCTCCGCCCGGTTCCGTTGTCCCGCTTGCCCGTTCGTTCTGCGAGGAGAGCCAACCCGCCATGCGCACAGCCGTCGTCGTCGGTACCGGACTCATCGGCACCTCCGCCGCGCTCGCCCTCACCGGAAGAGGTCTGACCGTCCATCTGGAGGACGCGGATCCGGACGCCGCCCGCACCGCCGAATCGCTGGGCGCCGGCATCACCGAACCGGCCGACGGTCCGGTCGACCTGGCGATCATCGCCGTCCCGCCCGCGCTGGTCGGCAAGGTGCTCGCCGACTGCCAGCGCCGCGAACTGGCCCGCTTCTACACCGACGTCGCCAGCGTCAAGGCCGGCCCGCGTGCCGACGTCACCGCGCTCGGCTGCGACACCGTCCACTACATCGGCAGCCACCCGATGGCAGGGCGCGAACGGTCCGGCCCGCTGGCCGCCCGCGCCGACCTGTTCGAGGGCCGCCCGTGGGTGCTCACCCCCACCGCGGACACCGACACCGAGACGCTGAACACCGTCCTCGAACTGGTCGCGCTCTGCGGGGCCATGCCGATCGTCATGGACGCCTCGGCGCACGACCGTGCGGTCGCCCTGGTCTCGCACGCCCCGCAACTGCTCTCCTCGCTGGTCGCCGCGCGGCTGGAGAACGCCGACGAGACCGCCATAAGGCTCTCCGGCCAGGGTGTCCGGGACGTCACCCGGATCGCGGCCTCCAACCCCGGGATGTGGGTGGACATCCTGTCCGCCAACGCCGGCGCCGTCGCCGACGTGCTGGACGAGGTGGCCAACGACCTCGGCGAGACCGTCGGCGCGCTGCGCGCGCTGCAGGCCGCCGAGGAGCGCGAGCGGCGGGGCGGTGCGGCCGGGATCGAGGCCGTCATGCGGCGCGGCAACACCGGCCAGGCCCGCATCCCCGGCAAGCACGGTGCGCCGCCCACCCGGTACGAGACGGTCGCCGTCGTCCTCGGCGACCAGCCGGGCGAGCTGGGCCGCCTCTTCGGCGAGGTCGGTGCGGCAGGCGTCAACATCGAGGACGTGGACATCGAGCACTCGACCGGCCAGCAGGTGGGATTCGTCCAGCTGTCGGTGGCGCCGGGTGCGGTGCGGCCGTTGACGGCGGCGCTGCGGGCCAGCGGGTGGAGCGTGCGGGACTGAGCCTCCCCCGGAGCGGCCCCTCCTCCGGGGAAGGGCGCCGACGAGCCCGCTGGTGGATACGTTCGTGCGGGACGAAGCCGGGTAGCGGGCCTTCCCGGGCGTGCCGCCCGGGAAGGGGCCGGCGGTGGCGGTGCGGGGCCGTTTCCACGGTTCGGCGGCGGTGCGGGCGCCGAGCGCTGTCCTGCTGCCGGGCCTGGCTGATGAGGACCTCGTCGTGGGGCCGGAGGAGGTCGGGGCGCTCCGGGCGTAGTGCGAGGCCGTCCGGTGGGCGCTGCCCGGGCTCGCGGCCGCTTGCGGCTACGACGCCTCGCCCCCGACGGTTCGCCTCGACGGTTCGCCTCGACCATGTCGAGGCGGAGGTTCGGCGGGCGGCGGGGGCCGACGACGACGGCGCGATCGTCCGGTAGACCGTGCCGGGTGCGCCGCCCGCGGACCGGGAGCGTCGGGCGGCGGTGCCGGGGCGGCTCTGGCCTGCCCGTGGACCGGCCCGGGCACCGACTGGGTCGGGGTCGGGCGGCGGTCCATTAACCTTGGGGGAGACACTCCCCCGGCTTCCCCCTGGTTCGGGTCGCCATGCGCAGAGATTCAGAGAGAGGTTCGTGCCGTGGATACTGCCGACCGAGCGCACGCCCCGGTCGTCGTTGCCATCGACGGACCCTCCGGCTCCGGCAAGTCGACCGTCTCCCGGGCGGTCGCCGCCCGGCTGGGGCTGAGCTTCCTGGACACCGGTGCGATGTACCGGGCGATGACCTGGTGGATGCTGGCCAACGACGTCGACGTCGACGACCCCGAGGCAGTGGCCGTCGCCTGCGGCAAGCCGGTGATCGTGTCCGGCACGGACGCGCACGGCCCGACCATCACCGTCGACGGTCAGGACGTCGCCGGTCCGATCCGGGGCCCCGAGGTGACCGCGCACGTCAGCGCCGTCGCCGCGGTTCCGGCCCTGCGGACCCGCCTGGTCGAGCTGCAGCGCGGCTGCGCCGAGGTCGCCGAGCGCGGCATCGTCGCGGAGGGCCGGGACATGGGAAGCGTGGTCTTCCCCGACGCGACCGTCAAGATCTTCCTGACCGCGTCGGAGACGGCCCGCGCCGAGCGCAGGGCGGCCGAACTGCGTGCCAAGGGCGTGGACGAGGCGACCATCACCGCGATGGCCGCCGACCTGGCCCGCCGGGATGCGGCCGACTCCTCGCGGACGACCGCCCCGCTCACCCAGGCCGCGGACGCGGTCCGGGTGGACACCAGCGAGCTCACGCTGGAGCAGGTGATCGACACGATCGCCGCCCTGGTGGAGGAGCGGGCCGGGTTCTCCGCGGTCTGACCGGGGCCGTCGGCCTCCGGGCCGACCGTCCGATCCACCCGGTGACGTCGTCGCCGGGTGATCACCACCGATGAACGGGTGCCGCACCGGCACCTGGACGAACGGGTGCCGGCACGGCACCCGGACAACAATCGCGCTGCCCCGGTGGGGCAGGTACGCACGGCACGCCCCTGGGAAGGGCCGGGCCGGGAAACGGACAACACGAACATGACCGCAGAGCACTCCACCGCCGGACACGGCGAGCTGGACGCCGCCGAGTACGCCGAGTTCATGGCGCTCGCCGCCGAAGAGGGATTCGACCCCGAGGACGTCGACGGCCTCGGCGACGGCAGCCACCTGCCGCTGCCGGTGCTGGCCGTCGTCGGCCGCCCGAACGTCGGCAAGTCGACCCTGGTCAACCGCATCATCGGCCGCCGTGAGGCCGTCGTCGAGGACAAGCCCGGCGTCACCCGCGACCGCGTCAGCTACGAGGCCAGCTGGAACGGCCGCCGCTTCAAGGTCGTCGACACCGGCGGCTGGGAGATCGACGTCCTCGGCATCGACGCCATGGTCGCGGCCCAGGCCGAGCTGGGCATCGAGACCGCCGACGCGGTGCTGTTCGTCGTGGACGCCACCGTCGGCGCCACCGACACCGACGAAGCCCTGATCAAGCTCATCCGCCGGGCCGGCAAGCCGACCGTCCTGTGCGCCAACAAGGTCGACGGCCCGTCCACCGAGGCCGAGGCCGCCTACCTCTGGTCGCTCGGCCTCGGCGAGCCGCACCCCGTCTCGGCCCTGCACGGCCGCGGTTCCGGCGACCTGCTCGACGCCGTGATGGCCGCGCTGCCCGAGGCCCCGCCGCAGACCTTCGGCGACGCCGCCCTCGGCGGCCCGCGGCGCGTCGCGCTGATCGGCCGGCCGAACGTCGGCAAGTCCAGCCTGCTCAACAAGGTCGCCGGCGAGGAGCGGGTGGTCGTCAACGAGGTGGCCGGAACGACCCGCGACCCGGTCGACGAGCTGATCGAACTCGGCGGCAAGACCTGGAAGTTCGTCGACACCGCCGGTATCCGTCGCCGCGTCCACCTGACCGCCGGCGCCGACTTCTACGCCTCGCTGCGCACCTCCGCCGCGCTGGAGAAGGCCGAGGTCGCGGTCGTCCTGGTCGACGCCAGCGAGACCCTCGCCGAGCAGGACACCCGGATCATCACGATGGCCGTCGAGGCCGGGCGTGCCGTCGTCATCGCGTACAACAAGTGGGACCAGCTCGACGAGGAGCGCCGCTTCTACCTGGAGCGCGAGATCGAGCGCGACCTCGTCCAGGTGCAGTGGGCGCCCCGGGTCAACGTCTCGGCGAAGACCGGCCGCCACATGGAGAAGCTCGTTCCGGCGATCGAGACCGCGCTGGAGGGCTGGGAGACCCGCATCCCGACCGCCCGGCTGAACGCCTTCCTCGGCGAGCTGGTCGCGGCGCACCCGCACCCGATCCGCGGTGGCAAGCAGCCGCGCATCCTGTTCGGCACCCAGGCGGGCACCCGCCCGCCGCGTTTCGTGCTGTTCGCCTCGGGCTTCCTGGAGGCCGGGTACCGCCGGTTCGTCGAGCGCCGGTTGCGTGAGGAGTTCGGCTTCGTCGGCACGCCGATCTCGATCTCCGTGCGTGTGCGGGAGAAGCGCAAGAGGAAGTAGTAGTAGTAGTCAGGCAGGTGTGCGGAGGCCCCGCCACCCGGGTTCGAGAACCGGGTGGCGGGGCCTCCGTTCGTTCGGCGGCGCGTGGTTCTGGTGGTGCTGGTGCTGGTGCTGGTGCTCGTTGCGGGTGTGGTGCTCGTGGTGCTCGCGCTGTGAGTGCCGCGTGAGGCGTCCCGGGGCGTCGGGCGATCGGCGTGACCGGGGTCAGTGCTGGTCGCCGCTGCGGCCCGGAGGCAGGGAGAGCATGCTCCGGTGGCGGCCGCCCGCGCCCTGGCCCGGCGCGTGGCCGAAGCCCGTGCCCATGACCGGTACGGGAGCCGGCACCGGCATCGGGTGCGGGACGGGCCCGAGGTAGCCGGCCGCGACCCAGCCCTGACCGCTCCCGAACTGGGCTGCGGCAGAGGCGGGTTGGGCGGGCACCGGTAGCGGTGCGGCGCCTTGGCCGAACCCGTGGCTCTGGGTGTGGTTGTGGTTCTGGGGGTGGCCCTGGGTGTGGCCGGCGCCCGGTGCGTGGCTGGTTCCGTCGCTGGTGGGGTCGGTGGTGTGGCCGGTTCCCGTAACGCCGGTGTGGCCGTGGTGGCCGGTGTGACTGCTCGGGTTGTTCTGGTTGCCGTGGTCCGCGGAGCCGCCCGTGCCGGAGTGGGCCGTGAGGCCGTGATGTCCGGTCGGATCGTGCGGGGCGTGGTGGCCGTGGTGGCCGGCGAGTCCCGGGCCGGTCTGCTGGCTCGGCATGAACTGGGGGATGCCGATCGACTGGCCCGCGTACGTCTGGAACGCCTGGTGCTGCGGCGGGTAGGAGCGGTCCGCGAGGACGGGGTAGCCGTCACGGACGGCGAAGCCTGCGAACTTCAGGTTCTCCTCGCCGGAGCGGTCGCCCGGCAGGGCGCGGAAGAGGCGCCGGTACTCGGAGTACAGCTCGTCGTAGATCGGCGTCGCCGAGTGCGGGTGCTCGGCGTCGTACGACGGGCGCATGCCCGGGATTGCGCGGGAGGCGGTGGCGGATCGACGGTGGGATGCGGGGACGTCGTAGCTGTACACGCAGGGCCCAACGAGCGAGTTCGCCGGTGGATGCGGGGTCCCCCGGCCCGGCCGGAAGGTGGCCTGTGCCGTGCGGGAGGGCACGTGAGGCGTGGCCCGCGCCGGGCGCGGAGGCAGGGCGCCCACGCCGGTTGCGCGCCGAGTGCGCACCGAGCATGTGCCGGGTGCGCACCTGATCGGGACGGCGCAGCGGTGCGGCGTACGCGCCCGGCGGGCGTGGCGAGGTACAGGCGTGGCGCGATGCGCGCGTGCCGGCCCGCGCCGGCCCGCGCCGGCCCGTGCAGGCCGGTGTCGGCCCGTACGGGCCCGGGCAGGCGGGCCGGGGCCCGGGCGGTGCAGCGGGCGTCCCACGGGCTGGGGAACGGGCCGTGGTCCGGCGCGGTGCACGCCTCGGGCCCGTCCCCGGATCCGCTCCCTGCCAGGGTCCGGCCCGGGTTCGGCTCAGGTATCGGCCAGGTCCGGGCCAGGCGTGGGCCAGGTGCGGGCTCAGGTCCCGGCGAGGGGGAGGGAGGCGGCGACCACCTGGCCCAGGGCGACCGCGCGCTCCAGCGCCAGGCGCAGCAGGTCCTCGCGCGGCTGCCGTCCGACCGTTCCGGCCGGGACGGCGTACATGGTCACCTCGCCGAGTTGGTTGGCGGCGAACCGCCAGGCATCGGTCACCTGGAGCGGCTGGTGGGCCTGCCACCAGCCGGTGCTCCCGCCGGCGGCGGCGGGCTGGAGGATCGCGTGCAGCTTGCCCATCGCGACCAGCACCGACCAGCCGGGCAGCTGGTCCGGCGTCTTGTCGAGGTCGGTGACCTGCTGGAAGCCGGCGTCCTGGAGGAGGTCCAGGAACTCGTCCTCGCCGCTGGTGTTGCCCGGGCGGCCGACCGGTCCGGTCGGCTCGACGACCAGCGAGGCGTGGCCGGTACTGCCGTGCAGCACCAGCCCGCAGGTGATGCCCAGGATGGCGGCCTGGCCGGGGGCGCTCGACGGGCCGGAGGGCTCGGGCCGACCGGACTCGGGAGCGGGCGCCGGGGCCGGCTGGGGGTGGCCGGGCGTACCGGCGGGGGCGTCGCCCCGGGCCTGGCTGATGCTGCGGACGGCGCCGACCAGCTGCTCCTCGGAGACCGGGACCACCTGGGAGGGGATGCAGCGGGCGTGGGCGAACGCGAGCACCGCGGTCTCCTCACCCACGAACAGCACGGTGCTGGTGGGCTCCTGGAGGGTGTCGCCGGGCGTGCGGCAGGAGGTGCACTCGTAGCTGTCGGGAGCGTGGGCGCCGCCGAGCAGGCGGTCGGCCTCGTCGTCGCCGATCTCGGACCGGACCTCGTCGCTGACGTCGAGCATGCGCGGCACTTGTTCTCCTTGTGAGGTGTCAGGGGCGTTGGCGGTAGGTGCTGGCAGTGGGCGTCGGCGGTGGTGCCGACGGGGGCGCCGGGGTGGTGCCGGCAGGGCGGGCGGGGTGAATCCATAGGGGTCGGGCGGTCGGGTCTGTTCGAGCCGGGGCAGGGGGCGGCCCCGGCCGCCCTTACCAACGGGCCCCTGTGTCAGGGGTCACGGGTGGGGGGTGCGGGTGACGGTAATTGCCCCTGATTCGACCGCGGAGCGTGGTCTCGTGCTCGCAATCTGTCGATCTCGATGGCGGGCCTGCCGGAATGAAACTGTGAGGTGGGACACGGGACAGTGATGTTTGATCTAGGAAATGACGGTTAAATCGGACAAATTGGACACGATTGTCCGGTAGTTACCGCCGGTAATGCCCGGCTGAGCTGGGCAGACCTCCGAGTGTTTGGATCCCTGGCGGCCGGCTCGTAGCTTCATTGGCGGTGCAACGAGCACCACCCGGGTTCACCCCCGACGCACAGCCCGCCGGTTCACCCGGCGCAGGCCGTGCCCACCGATCGACCGCTCGAACAGGTCGCCGGTGCGTGGGCGGTGGCCGGGGCGGCGCGGTACGTCCGACACGTACCCGGCCGCCCCACGGACGCGGCGAGCGAATCCCATCCCCTTCGAGGGCTTGGTTCCGCATGCCCGCCCGGGGCTGTCGAGAGGAACCTCATGACCTTCCGTAACGAGACCGCCGCTGCCACCACCTCCACCGCCACCAAGCGCAACCGCGTCCGGATGGCTGTCGTGGCGGGCGCCGCTGTCGCGGCCCTGCCGGTGGCCGGCCTCGTCACGGCCACCTCGGCCTCCGCCGCCTCCGTCTCCACCTGGGACGCTGTCGCCCAGTGCGAGAGCGGTGGCAACTGGGCCATCAACACCGGCAACGGTTTCTACGGCGGACTGCAGTTCACCTCCAGCACCTGGGCCGCCTTCGGTGGCACCGCCTACGCCTCGCAGGCCAACCTGGCCACCAAGGCGCAGCAGATCGCCGTCGCCGAGAAGGTCCTCGCCTCGCAGGGCCCGGGCGCCTGGCCCGTCTGCTCCGTCAAGGCCGGCCTGACCAAGGGCGGCGCCCCGGCCGCGGTCGACACCTCCGCCGGTGCGACCACCGCCCCCGCCGCGAAGCCGGCCGCGCCGAAGGCCACCGAGGCCCCGAAGCCGGCCGCGCCGAAGGTCACCGAGGCCCCGAAGACCGCCGCCCCGAAGGCTGCTGTCGCCCCGAAGGCCGTCGAGGCCCCGAAGGCTACCGAGACCCCCAAGGCCGCTGCCGCGCCGAAGGCCGACAAGGCCGACAACGCCGCGAAGTCCGGCAAGTCCTGGACCTCGAACGACGCCAAGCAGGTCAACGGTGGCAACTACACCGTCCAGGCCGGCGACACCCTGAGCACCATCGCCGCGGCCAAGGGCATCGACTGGCACGCCCTGTACGACAACAACGCCAAGGTCATCGGCGCCAACCCGAACCTGATCTTCCCGGGCCAGACCCTGACCGTCTGATCCGACGATCCGCTGTCCGCGCCGTAGGCCCGCCCCCGGCCTGCGGCGCCGGACCACCGGCCGTTCCCCCGCCCACCGGGCTGGGGAACGGCCGTCGGCGTTGCGGGCCGGGGGCGGTGCCGTTGCCGTGCCGGGCCCGTGAGGCGGACGCCCGGAGGCGGCCCGGACGTGAGCCGGATGCGGCGCGGACGTGAGCCGGATGCGGCCCGGAAGGTCGGTGCGAGTACGCGGAAGGTCGGACCGCCCGGACGCCCGGACGGTCGTACCGATCCGCCATGCACCACCGGAGGCGGCCTAGGGTCGACTGGTGTGCCATCAGGACAGCTCGACCCCCGTGACGTCCGAGGGAATGATCGGGTGACCGCCGGAGCACGCGGACCGACCGCGTCCGCCGCGCCTCCCGTCGTCCGCGTCGCCGCCCTGGTCGCCTGCGCCCTCTGCCTGACGGCGGGTACGGCGCTGCTGCCGACCGTCCGGGCCCGGGCCGCGGTCACGGTGGCGGACATGATCTGGGACGAGCTCGCCGCCTGCGAGAGCGGGGGCGACTGGCAGGCCGACACCGGAAACGGGTACTTCGGCGGGCTCCAGATCAGACCGTCGACCTGGGAGGAGGCGGGCGGACTGCGGTTCGCCGACCGCCCCGACCGAGCGACCAGACGCGCGCAGACCACGGTCGGGGAGGAGATCCTGCGCGGGCAGGGCTGGGAGGCGTGGCCGGGCTGCGCCCGCGAGATCGGGATGATCGTCGACCCGGTGGGGGAGCGGTCCCGCGTGGGGGAACGACCCCCGGCGGGGGTACGGCCCCGGTCGGGGTGAGCGGCCGGTGACACGTGCGTGCCCGCTGTCGGAGGTGTCGGAGGTGTGGGTGAGGATGGGGGAGTGACCCAGGGCGAGTTCTTCGGCGGCCTCTTCGACCCCGCCTCCGCGCGCGGACGGTCCGAGCCGGCACCGGGCGCGGTGCTCGTCCCCGGCTGGCTCGACGCGGAGACCCAACTGGGGCTGGTGGCGGCCTGCCGCGAATGGTCCCGTCCGCCGGCGGGCCTGCACTCCGTCCGGATGCCCACCGGCGGGATGATGTCCGTCCGGATGGTCGGGCTCGGCCTGCACTGGTACCCGTACGGCTACTCGCGGACCGCCGAGGACGGCGCGCCCGTCAAGCCCTTCCCGTCCGACCTCGCCCGGTTGGCCCGGCGGGCGGTCGCCGACGCGTACGGCGAGGCCGCCGCCGACATCCCCGGAGCGGTCGGCTACGAACCGGACATCGCGATCGTCAACCACTACCCGCACGGCGCGAAGATGGGCCTCCACCAGGACCGTGACGAGCGGACGGACGCGCCGGTCGTCTCGCTCTCGCTGGGCGACACCTGCGTCTTCCGGCTGGGGAACACCGAAACCCGCACCCGGCCGTGGACCGACCTGGAGCTGCACGGCGGTGACCTGCTGGTCTTCGGCGGCCCGGCCCGGTTCGCGTACCACGGCGTGGTGCGGACGCTGCCGGGGACGGCCGACCCGGAGCTGGGCCTGACCGGGCGGCTCAACATCACCGTGCGGCAGTCGGGGCTGTAGCGGACGGTCCTGGGCCCGGGCCGGGCCCTGTCCTGACCTCCGGGTCTGGGCGAGCCAGGGCCCGGCCTTGTCCGGACCCGGGGTCCGCCCGGGGCCGCCACCTGTCAGCCGACCGATACTGTTCGACCTCGTTCGAGTGAATCGGAGAGGCGGGCCCCTGCCTGGGGGAATGTCCCGGCTCGCTGAAGAATTCGAATGAGCTGGAGAATTCGAGAGAACGGGTGACGACAGCCGGACGGAAGACCTCCGGCCGGGTCGGCAGCCCGGAGAGGACGTGTCCCATGGGTACCCCCGTCGACGAGCTCGTCGCACTGCTGGATCTCGAGCAGATCGAGCTGAACATCTTCCGCGGGCGCAGCCCCGAGGAGGCGCTCCAGCGGACGTTCGGCGGCCAGGTCGCCGGGCAGGCGCTGGTGGCGGCGGGGCGCACCGTGGACGGCGACCGGCCGGTCCACTCGCTGCACTCGTACTTCCTGCGCCCCGGGGTGCCCGGCGTGCCCATCGTCTACCAGGTCGACCGGCTCCGGGACGGCCGCTCGTTCACCACGCGTCGGGTGCTCGCGATCCAGGGCGGCCGGTCGATCTTCGCGCTGACCGCCGACTTCCACGTCCCGGAACCGGAGAGCATCGAGCACCAGTTCCCGATGCCCGTCGTCCCGGCGCCCGAGGAGCTGCCGAGCGCGCTGGACGAGGTCGGATCCCGCCTGGGTGAGCTGCCCCCGTTCATCAGTCGCCGCCAGCCCTTCGACATCCGGTACGTCGACCGGCTGCGGTGGACCAAGGAGGAGCTGGCCGGCGTCGAGGCCCGCAGCGGCGTCTGGCTGCGCACCAACGGCGCGCTGCCCGACGATCCGCTGATCCACGTCTGCGCGCTCACCTACGCCAGTGACATGACGCTGCTGGACGCGGTCCGCGCGCCCGTCGAGCCGCTCTGGGGCACCCGGCACTTCGACATGGCCTCGCTCGACCACGCGATGTGGTTCCACCGGCCGTTCCGGGCGGACGACTGGCTGCTCTACCAGCAGGAGTCCCCGATAGCCCACGGCGCCCGGGGCCTCGCGCGCGGGGAGATCTACGACCGCAACGGGCAGTTGGTGGTGTCGGTGGTCCAGGAGGGGCTGTTCCGGCGTATCAAGGGCTGATGAGGAAAGGCCGACCCACCTCGGGTGCCACGTGGTGTGCCCCACGCCCCACGCCCCATGCCCCACGCCCCGCGCTCCACGTCCCGCCGGTTACGTGCGCATGGCCACGTGCTGTCGGACTGTGTGTTCAAGGGCTCATGTGACGGGCGTGCGACGGGCGTACTACAGGCGTGCCAAGCCGCCCGGCAACGGGAATGATCCACCCGGGTGTCGGATGTTTACGGGGGTAACGGAGAACGGACGGCCCGCCCGGCGGGCCCTGGACCGGAATGGGAGGGCGTGCCGATGACGGCGACCGCCGCAGAGGACTGGAAGCACTGGAGCGATCAGCGGACGGCGTCCGTGAGCGCACTGCACGGGCAGCTGTCGCTCACCGGCACGCACTGGCTCGAACCGGATCCCGCCGAGATCCCCGGCCTGCCGGGCCTCTGGTGGACGGACACCGAGGGCATCCGGTTCCGGGCGACGGCCGCCGACGGCATCACCGTCGCGGGCGCGGAGGCCCCCGTCGACGGTGAGGCGCTGCTCCGCCCGGACACCGACCCGTCGGCGGACACCGCCACCCTGGGTGAGCTGCTCCTGGTGCCGATCGAGCGCGAGGGGGAGCTGGCGCTCCGGGTCTTCGACCCGGCCGCACCCGGGCGGGCATCGTTCGCGGGCATCTCCGCCTACACCTACGCGCCGGAGTGGGCCGTCCCGGCGGTCTTCACCCCGTTCGAGGGCGAGGCCGCCCAGGCGCTGGTGGTCCCGAACGCCGACGGCAAGGAGCGCCGCCTGGCCGTGAGCGGCCGGATCGAGTTCACCGTCGCGGGCGAGCACCGGACGCTGACGGTGAGCCGTTCGGGCAACGGCCTGAGCGGCGTCATCGCCGACGCGACGAGCGGCCGGGACACCTACCGGTTCCGGTTCATCACCCTCCCCGAGCCCGACGCGGACGGGCACACGGTGTTGGACCTGAACCGCGCCTACCTGCCGCCGTGCGCCTTCGCGGACCACTTCATCTGCCCCTTCCCGCCGCCCGGCAACCGCCTGGACTTTGCGGTGGAGGCGGGCGAGAAGCAGGTCCTCACCCGCTAGTCCGTCCGCTGGTCCGTCCGCGGAACGACTGCAGTACGTCTGCAGTCGTTCCGCGGACGGTCCTCGGCGTGCCCCGCATCCCGTCCGGGCCGCCTGCTGGTCGGCGGGCCGAACGGGACGCGGGGCGTGGCCCGTGTGGCGTCTGGCTGCGCACCGGCGTGGCCCCGAAGCTGCACCTGACCGCCAAGTCCTGCCGGGCCCTTCTTCGAGGCGCGTCGCGCCGAGTCGGGCGCGACCTTCGTCACCTGGACGGTGCTCGCGGCCCGCAAGTTGGAGGGTCCGATGATCCAGGGGGCCCTCGCGCGGTACCTGGGCATCGAGGGCGTCGACCCTGTCCCGGCAGCTTGAGCAGCAGATGGAGCGGCGCGGGCTCGTGGTGTGCCGTCGCATCGACGAGGACCGGCGCGCGGCCACCGTCGAACCGGCCCCCGAGGGGGAGCTGTACGTCCGGATCTCGGCGGTCGCGGTGACCGGTCAGCAGGAGATGTCGAAGGGCCTCGGCGACGCCGGCGTCGCTCAACTGGTCGTTCTGGTGGACCGGCTCCTCGGCAACGTCGGAGTCGACTGACCCCGGTCGGTGGTCCCGGAAGAGCGGGGCGGAACATGGGTTTCCGTGTCGACCAATCATCCTGCCAATCAGCCCCCCGCCGACGCGGTCCCGGCCCCCACCCCGGCGGCACCGTCCCCCTCGGCGCCCGCCGACGCCGTGCCGGTCACGGCTCCTGCCGTACCGGCCGCGGCCCCTCCGTGGTACCGGCGGGCCGCACGCGGGGCCTTCGCCGACCTGAGCCCCCTGCGCGACAACGCCGACTACCGGCGGGTCTGGTTCGGCCAGGTCGTCTCCTCGGTCGGGCAGCAGATGACGGCCGTCGCCGTCTCGGTCCAGGTCTACGATCTGACCGGTTCGACCTTCGCGACAGGCCTGGTCGGCCTCTTCTCCCTCTTCCCGCTCATCGCCTTCGGCCTCTACGGCGGTGCGATCGCCGACAGCGTCGACCGCCGCCGCCTCGGCCTGATCGGTTCGGCCGGCCTCGCCGTCGTCTCCGCCGTCCTGGCCGCCCAGGCGCTCGCCGGCCTCGGCCTCGTGGCCGTCCTCTACGTCGCCGTCGCCGTCCAGGCCGGCTTCTTCGCGCTCGGCTCACCCGCCCGGTCCGCGATGATCCCGCGCCTCGTCCCCGCCGAACAGCTCCCCGCCGCCAACGCGCTGAACACCGTCAGCATGAACCTCGGCCTCACCGTCGGCCCCATGCTCGGCGGCGTCCTCATCGGCGCCTACGGCGTCCAGTCCGCCTACCTCGTCGACACCGTCGCGTTCGCCGCCACCATCTACGCCATGTGGCGCCTGCCGGCGATGCTCCCGCTCGGCGAGCGCAAGGGCCGGGCCTCCGTCCTCGACGGCCTCCGCTTCCTGCGCGACCAGCCCAACCTGCGCACCAGCTTCCTCGCCGACCTCGCCGCGATGATCTTCGGCATGCCACGCGCCCTCTTCCCCGCCATCGCGGTCACCTTCTACGGCGGCGACGCCCGCACCGTCGGCCTGCTGGTCGCGGCCCCCGCCGTGGGCGCCCTCGCCGGCGCCCTCTTCTCCGGCTGGGTCGGCCGAGTCCGCCGCCAGGGCGCCGCCGTCCTCGTCTCCGTCGTCGCCTGGGGCCTCGCCATCGCGGCCTTCGGCCTCGTCCGCAACCTCTGGCTCGGCCTCCTCCTGCTCGCCGTCGCCGGCTGCGCCGACACCGTCAGCATGATCTTCCGCAACACGATGATGCAGGTCGCCGCCCCCGACGAGATGCGCGGCCGCCTCCAGGGCATCTTCGTCGTGATCGTCGCCGGCGGCCCGCGCCTCGGCGACTTCGAATCCGGGGCCGTCGCGTCCCTCACCAGCCCCGCCGTCTCCGTCGTCACCGGCGGCCTCGCCTGCGTGGCCGCCATCCTCCTCCTCGCCGCCCGCCGCCCCGCCTTCCTCCGCTACGACGCCCGCCACCCCACCCCCTGACCCCACCCCCATACCTGGCAGCGAGCACCCCCCGACGTGCTGTATTGTTTTCCACGTCGCCGGGACACCGGCCGACAAGGTCGAGAAACCCGAAGCAGAGTCCCTCAGACTCCGCCCAGGGCCACGAGACCACGGGACGTGGCGCAGCTTGGTAGCGCACTTGACTGGGGGTCAAGGGGTCGCAGGTTCAAATCCTGTCGTCCCGACCAGCGTTTTCGCAGGTCGGAGGGCGCTTCCATCGGAATGATGGAAGCGCCTTTTTCGTGCGTGTCGCGGGTGGTGATCGCATGGTGGTCGCACCCTGATCGACCTGGGAGCCCAACCCGAGGACGGGCTGGGGTGGCCAACTCGCCGTAGATGGGCTGGAGTTGGGGCCGGATGGTCAACCGTGATTCTCCACCGCCCGGCGAGCTCGACCCTCCCGAATGGGTGACTCGCACCATCGAATTGACGACTGCCGTGCGTGATCGTCTCTGGTGGCGACCGTTTCACGCAGGTATGTCCCGATTCTTGGCTCCGGGTCCTTGTCCGTATGCCTCCCCAGTGATCGTTCCGGTACGACCACCATGCGATCACCAAAGACGGGGCGTGGTCGTTGAGCTGCAACGGCCCCTTCAGGGCGCGACAAAGAACCCCCCTGGTTCGCCCGCGAGGACGGTACGCCCCGATTGCCCGGAGCCGATCGCGGCCGTCAGCGCCTCGCTCCTACCTCGGCAGCGTATTCGCAAAGACCTGCCAGGAAGCGCTCGTACGGCGCCGATCGGAGAACAGTCTGTTCTTCACCTTCGTGACGCTCGGTCGGTGCCGCGATGCTGAGGCCGGAAACACGCAACCTTCGTCTGGGTCAGATCCTGTCGCCCGACATTCCGTTGGGGCCATACCAGGATCTGCCGCTGTCCTGTTCTCGGTCTTCGTCCGGATTGGGAAGGCTACATGGTGGCGCGGAATGCGGGCAGTTACGATCCGCACCGGCGGTTCAGTACCTGGAGGTGTCGCTGAAGTCCGCGGTCCGCGACTTGTGCACGCACTGCGCGTGGCCGGTTCCGAGTGAACATCCGCTCGTCGGCTTCGCTGAAACAGCGTCAGCTCTGATGTCATTGAGGGCATGGGCGAACGCCGGACACGATGACGGAGACCCTCCGGCGGAGCCGGGGAGCCTGAACTCGGACGTGATCGCGTCTGAGCGCGCGGTGGACTCGAGTGCTGTGCGTGAGCGCCGACGCCGGCACTGGCGGTACCTGCAGACCCAACTGCTGGAGAGTCACACGGTCACAGCGGCGTACCCGTGGCTCGAGTCGTGGGTGGAGCCGATGCGGGCCGGGCTCGCCGGAGCTGTCGACCACACACGGCGGAGCCTGGCCTCACTGTTGAATCAGGCGGAGCTGGTCGAGGCGGCCTGCGCTGCAGCCCTGCCCTCCCCCAAATTCTCGGGTGCGCCGGCTTTCGTTGGCCTCGGCACCAGCAGCCCGTGGTTGTTGCAGGAGGCGTGGGCCCGCTGGCAGCAGGAGTGCGCTGCGGGCTGGAGCGGGCTGGAGGCAGGCCGGAGCACGGCAACTTCCGTGCTCTATGCGGCGTTCGGGCGTCGCCGCCGAGGTCGTGCGGAGGCGCTCGAGGGGCTGGATCGCCTCGTGGACAACTGGAACGCCCAGGCGCGTGCTCTGGCCGCGCAGAGCGCCGCGTTTCCCCTCCGCCCGGTCACGGTCGATGTCCTCGCGATCGTTCGCGACAGCGTCACGGGCCGGGAGGAGGACCAGCTCACCCGGTGGGAGGCCGGTGTCATCGCCGTGTATCAGGTGACCGCGCACTGGCCGACCGGGAGTGTTGGCTTGCTGGCGCCCAGTCCCGTTGCCGCGCAGCTGCTCCGGGGTGGTTCCCTCGTCTTGGAGGCCGAAGACAGCGACTGCACCGGCTTGTGATTGCTGAATCGCGAGTCGGCGCGACAGCACAATGCCGGGCCTGGAACCGGCCACGAACGGGCCGGCTCCAGGCCCGGCATACGGGTTACGGACCCCCGCGAACTGGGTGATTTGTTGTCAGGCGGCGTGTCCGTGGCGGTAGGGCTGGCCGGAGTCGAGGTCGGCCTCAGCCCGAGCGAGGGCATCGGCCAGGGCGTTGACCGCTTCGTCTGCGGCGTGCTTGAGCAGATGTCCGTAGAGGTTGATGGTCGTGGCCAGCGTCGAGTGCCGCAGGGTCTTGGAGACCACCGCCATCGGCACACCGGAGGTGATCATGATGGTGGCCGCGGTGTGCCGCAAGTCGTGCATCCCAATCCGCGGCAGCCCGATCTCCGCCGAGCGCCGCCGCAGCTCCTTCAGCGCCTGCTGGGGCCGCAGGGGCGCGCCGTCGATACCGCCGAAGACCAGCCCTTCCATCGGTGCGCCCGGCGGGAGCAGCGCTCGCTGGTAGTCGGCCTGGCGGTGCAGGGCGGCCATGGCCCGCGGGTTGAGGCTGACCCAGTTCAGGCTCGCCTTGGTTTTCGGCGGTCCCAGGTGCAATTCGTTGTTGCCAACCGCGGCCAGGGTCCAGCGCACGTACAACTTGCGCTCCATGAAGTGCACGTCCGGCCAGTGCAGGCCGAGTGCAGGCCGAGTGCCTCGCCTCGCCGCAGACCGGTTCCCAAGATCAGCTCGAACAAGTCTCCGAGCTGGTCCGCGTAATGCTGGGCGTTGTGGCGCAGGAACGCTGCAGCCTGCAGCGGGGTCCAGCACAGGCGCTCGGGCGCGGCAGGCCGCGCCACGATCGCATGCCGCGCCGGGTTGTAGGTCAGGCGCTTGCTGGTCACGGCGTGGCCGAGCGCGCTGCGCAAGGTGGCGCCAATGCGGTACACGGTGACCGGTCCGCGCCCTGCGGCGAGCTGGTCGGTGCTCCAGCGTTCGATGTGCCGGGCCTTCAGGTCGACCAGCCGCATCCACCCGAACACAGACAGCAGATCGTTGTGGACGTACGCCCGGTAGTTCGCGTAGGTAGAAGCCTTGAGGGTCCTCTCCTTCAACGCGAGCCACTCAAGCAGGTAGGCGCCCACGGTGATCTTCGGGTCTTCGAACACCCCGGTCCGCTCCGCACCCAGCACCAGCTCCAGCTGGTGCTGCGCTTCCTCCTGCGAGCGGTACCCACTGCGGCGGCGGGTCTTTCGGCCTTCCTCCAGCGACGGCAGGTCCACCGCATATGCCCAACTCCCGTGCCCTTCCTCCGTCTTCAGTCGTGGGCAGGACACCCCCAGCTGTCGTCGGCTCTCGTCGCGGCAACCACAACGCCGGTAAACACGGCCGCGGGCGGTGGGCAGACTGTCGGTCATCAAGATTCCTTCGCTCAGGTGATCCTGAATCGACAAGTGCCCACCCGCCGCGGAGACCATGGGACTCGAGGAGCGGCGGGCGAAGCGCGCGGCGGGCGCGCGAAGCTCGCGACGGGGGCACGGATCCGGGCGGGGTAAACCAATGCACCCGTTTGCTGACAGGGCATACACCGCCTGGCTACCGGGCATTCGGCGATGTGCGTCGTTGAGCGACGGCAGCCCGAAGCCTCGATTGCCGGACTGCAGGCATGGTCGGCGGAGAAACGCTACCGATGCGACATGGGTACGCCAGTGAGACGGCCGGCGACGGTGCGGTCATGGTTACCGGGGCCGGAGGCGGGGCCGCAGTCGGCGTGGGAGCACGGGCTTCTGGCCTGGCTTCGGAAACGATTGCCGTGGAGGTTGGCCGGGCCGGGCAAGTGCTCAGTGCCAGCGGGACGGTCAGCCCGAGAGCCGCTACCGGTTCACCCGACCGTGAGCCGAGATCGCCTGCCCTCAATGGACCAGCGGCACCTGCGGCCAGCCGTCCTGGTCATCATGAGGGGCCAGAATCACGGTTCAGCCGCCGCCCACATCCGAGCCCCGGGTCTCGAAGAGAGTAGTTCCGCCTCTGCCGGTTCCTCAGGGGCTCGGCGGACCGGGGCTCCAGCCAGCGACGCGCAGGACGGATTCCCCGAGCGTCGTACCGCGTGATCATCGCCTTGGGACAAGGAGCGGTCAGTACTGGAAGCCGTGTTCCGTGGAGCGGGAGAGGTCGGCGGCTGTATCCGTTAGCGTTGGCCACGACGGACGGCCGAGGACACCAGGGTGAGGTCTCTTACGTGAACGTGGCGCCATTGAGCCCGGAAGACCCGGTGGAACTGGGCGGGTTCCACCTTGCTGGACGCATCGGCCACGGCGGGATGGGGCAGGTGTATCTCGGCGAGTCGCCGGCCGGGGAGGCCGCGGCGGTCAAGGTCATCAAGCCGTCGGTAGTCGACTCCGAGACGCGGCAGCGCTTCGCTTTGGAAATCGAGGTGCTCAAGACGGTATGGGGCCCGCGTATCGCCGCCTTCATGGATGCCGACACGGAGGCCGAACGGCCATGGCTGGCGACGGAGTACGTCGAAGGCCCTGACCTGCGGAAGCTGATCGAAAGCCAGGGGACTCTGTCCGGACTGTTCGCGGCCTCGCTGTGCGCGACGCTGGCCGAGGCGCTGGCAGGCGTGCACAAGCAGGGGCTGCTGCACCGCGACCTGAAGCCGGCGAACATCCTGCTCGGACCGAACGGCCCGAAGATCATCGACTTCGGACTGGCCGTCTTCGCCGAATCCAGCGCCTCGCTGACCGCTCCCAACATGATCGTTGGCACACCGGCATGCATGGCCCCCGAACAGGCCAACGGCGAGAAGCCACTGACGGCGGCGGTGGACGTGTACGCCCTTGGGGCGGTGCTGGTGTTTGTGCTGACTGGGCACTACCCCTACCACGCCGACAACCTGCACGTGATGTTCCACCTGATCACTGACCCGACCAAGGAACCAAGCCTGTCCGGGGTGCCGGAGGAACTCGTCCCGCTGGTCACAGCCATGCTGCGTCGGCCTAAGGAGCAGCGGCCGAAACTCCTGGAGGTTGTACAGCAGTGCCGGGCGATCATCGAGGCAGGAGGTCTGACGGTCGCTCAGGCACGGCGGCGGTTGACGGCCCTGACCGCGGCCGCGGTGGTTGAGGCAGCCGTGGAGGATGCTCCGACGGAGATCGTTACGGCAGTGCAAGAGCGACAGGAGTGCGCTGCGGATGACGTCCCGGACGGCTATACGCCCACGCTCAGGGATGCGACTTGGCCGACTAGGATTGAGATCGAGGGAGTTCCCGAGTCGCTGATCGAATCCGCTGTCAAGTCGACCCTGCCTCCGAAGTCACAGGCACGGTCGGCCGCAGCACGGCGGGTGGCGAATCAACTGCGCGAGGCTTATGCGCAGCACGCCGCGTTCTGACCTAGGGGAAGTTGCCGAACACAGATGCAGACCCGACGGTTCCTGGGCATGATCGGGCTATGGATCAAGTGAGTGACGGTGTGGCTTCAAACGGCGGTGGGAACCCGTCTCCGGGGCAGGACGGTCAGCGCAGCATCTACGACGGGTTCGAGACGTTCCGTCAGTGGGGCGAAGCCGACTACGAGACGGTCATGCGATACGGCATCGTCGTTCCTGACACCAATGTACTGCTGGACCTGTATCGGTATACCGAGCAGGCACGCGGGACGCTGTTGGCGCTGTTCGGCAAGCTGGAAGACCGCCTGTGGGTACCGAATCGGGTGTTGGACGAGTTCTGGCATCAAAAGCGGAACGCCTTGCAGGCGCCCGGCCGAACGACCGAGCAGGCAAAGGTTGCCCTGGGCAAGCAGCACGAGGCAGCCGCAAAGATCGTGCTGGAGTGGGCTGAGGGATTTGCTCTGCCCGACGAGGATCTGGACGAGATCACAGGGAAGCTCACTGATGGGTTCGCGGGGGCCATCGAGGGGTTGGGCCAACTCCTCAGCAAGCACACCAGTGCGGAGCAGAGCAACGACGATGGGGCTCCGGTGATCGATGAGCTGGCAAACCTGCTTGCAGGCCGGATCGGTGTTCCCTTCGAGCTGTCGGAGCGGAAGGAGTTGGCTGAGCGCGGGGCCGAGCGGATCAAGGCGAAGGTCCCGCCGGGCTATATGGACGAGAAAAAGGGTCAGGCGGCAGTGGGCGACTTCTACGTCTGGGAGCAGGTGCTGCGCGAGGCCGAGCGCCGCAAGTGCGATGTGCTGCTGGTGACGGGGGACAAGAAAGAGGACTGGTGGCGCAAGGAGAACAACCAGCCGTGCGCTCCACGTCAGGAGCTCATCGAGGAGTTGCGGCAGCGCGCCGGCACCCGGCTGTTCATGTTGACGCCAAGAGACTTCACTACCCGAGGGGCGAAGATCCTCAGAGTCGAGTTGCCGATGGGGTCCATCGCAGAGATCGAACGGGTTGACCGTCTGCGCTCTGTCGAGGAGGAGACAGAGGACGCTGTGGCTGCACCGACAGCCGCCGACACCTCACTCGGCGACTGGAACGCCGAAGCTTTGCGGGAGATGCTACTGAGGTTGGAGATCGAAGGTTTCAATGAGCGGGCCGCGGTGATTCGATGGGCTGCGGACCATGACGGCTCCGTGGATCGGAATACCGTCATGGAAATCTGTGGCTACGACCAGGACGGCAAGCTGAACGCCTTCACCCGACCCCTCGGTCGCCTCACCAGGGAACTCCGCGACGAAGGGCTTGTGGCGGATGATGTGGCGCCGCTGTTGCGAGCCGCCTACGACTCGGCTGTCAGCTACGTCCGTGCCAGCGGGTTCCAACTGCATCCCTCGGCTGTTCCGCTGGTACAGCGGCTCGCTGAGGAGTCAGGAGACTGACGTCGGCTTCAGTGTGCCGCGGCGCCGGCCTGTCTGGGCGCCGATCAGGGAGCGGCCCTTGGAGTCGCGGTCGCAGTGGATGTACTCGGTTGTATCCAGCTTGCTGATGATCGACTCCGAGTGAGTGGTGACCAGGAACTGGGTCCGGTACTGGACCTCGCGGAGCCGCTCCATGATCAGGCCCATGGCATCGGGGTGAACTCCATGATCCAACTCCTCGATCGCGGAGAGTGAGCGGGAGTGAGGGTCGTGCGCCAGGCCGAGCAGTGCGAGCAGCCGCACGGTGCCGAAGGAGGCATCACGGAGAGCGGTGACGCCGTGGAGGCCCCGTTCGGTGAGGACCACGTGTACACGGTCGGGCCGGTCGGCGCCAATGACGTCCACATCCACCACGGACTTCACGACAGTCTTCATGTCGGCGACCAGGTCCTTCCAGGCGGTCGGCTGGTGCCGCTTCAGGCCGTAGAGGAAGTCGGCGAGATTGCGGGCGTCGGCGGCAAGTCGAGGGACCTCGTCCGTGACGGCCCAGGGTTCACGTGCCAGTCGGACGTCGATTTCAAAGACGCGCGCATCGGAGAGCAGTTCGCGGAGAGGGGCGACGAAGTCGCGTTCAAGCGGGCCGAGTAGAAGGTGCCCGTCTGGCTCCAGCACGCTCTGCATAGCTCCGAGAGGCGAAGGGGACGGCGGCAGACTGTTCCATCCGGGGCCTGTCGCAGTGACAGTCCTGCTGTCGACCGTCAGGACGGCCACTGCGCCGTCGCCTGCATGCCGAGTGATCGACTCGGTGCGCCAGAGGACGGATCCCTTTGAGGGGTGCCGTCGATGTCGGACCACGAGCTCGTAGCGATCGGGGTCAGCTTCGGACGCGCCCTGCGTCCAGATACCCTCCAGGCAGATACGCATCTTGCCTGGAGGGTGTTCCTTACCTCGGAACGCCACGCTTTCGTACCCCTGATGGTCAGCCAGGGCCTGCTCCAGGCTGGAATGACAGACCTCTGCCAGGAACTTGATGATGTCCATGACGTTGCTCTTGCCGACCGCGTTCTCGCCGACCAGCGCCGTCAGTTGGCCGAGGGGAAGATTCACTTGGGCCAGTGAACGGTAGTTCTCGGCTGCGATGCGAAGAAGCCGATACTTCAACTGATGCACCAATCAGGCATGGGTGGACGGGGGCTGATCACGGAGCTGAGGTGCACCCGATCGGGTTGACGCTATCGCAGGGCGGCGAGGTGGTCGGCATGGTTGGTGGAACGGATGTCACTGCGGCTGGCCAGACGTTGGCGGAGCCCAGCGGCCAGCTGCGATCTCGGCATCGAGGCAGGACTGGAAGTGGGCGTGGGCTGCGCGCATCTCGACTGGGCGGTCGGCTTTGTAGAAGGGAGCGACGTAGCCGGCGGGGGGTGGGGTGATGGTGGGGGATGCGAGGTGGTCGAGGAGGTCTAGATAGTCCTGTTTGATCTGCCCATGACCGTAGACGTTGAAGTTCTGGGCGATCCGACGGCCGGTGGCGTCGAAGTAGGTGGCCGACTCGTAGTCGTCGAGGATCGGGTAGCGGGACTTGTAGATCGCGATGAGCTGGTCAGCGGTGATGCCGAGCCAGACAGCGACGAGCGCGTCGAGTTCGACGAGGGCGGCACGGCGTTCGAGTTCGGTGCGGAGGGGGGTGGCGTAGGTCCAGGTGGGGGTGAGGCCTTCGGCGAGGGGGTTGAGGTGCGGCCAGTTGGGATTAGCCCAGTCTTCGTAGCCTGCCCAGCGGGGGTCGAAAAGTTCGGACCAGAGAGAGGTGTAGTGGATGGTGAGGGCGTTCAGGCGGAGGGCGCGGACGAGGAGAGCCGACGCGAGGGGGTGGCCGGGGTCGGGGGCGGGCATCTTGCGAGCCTCGGCAACCTGGAGGTCTGAGCGGCTGGTGATACGCAGCAAGTAGTCGAGGGGCAGTGACGCCCAGAAGCCCGCGTTGAGAGCCGTCATACGGTTGTCCGGCAGGGCCGTCGAGTACACGGCGTGCACATGGGCCGGGCCTGGCGGAATGAGAACGGCATGCAGGCAGCGGCTGCTGTCGAACGGGATCATCTTCCGCCATGCCAGACGAAAGTACGAAGTGGACGGTCTACCGTGCCATGAGTCCTGGGCCGCGAGATGCGTGATCTGGTCCGAGGCTCGCACGTAGTTGGTGACCGGGACGAAGTCCTCGGGCAGTTCCGCAGGGGCGCGCAGGTCCCAGTCCCTGTTACTGCGGCAAGGGATTCTCGGCTCCTTCGAGAAGGGGAGCGCTGCCGCGAAGTGCGGACCCTGGAGGATGACGTCCGAGAGCGACGAGACGCTCTGATTTCCCCAGCGAATCAGGCCGTCCTTCTTTGCGTTGGCTTCGTCGTAGCCTCGCGTAATCAACGGCTGGTAGTCGGCGAGACTGGTGTCGTACGTGGCCAGTGCCTCGATGGCCCCTTGTTCGCTCTGTAGAACGGGGTACAGCAGCGGGGTCTGATCCGCCGTGCTTCCCGAGCCGTTCAGCTTCTGCCAGCTGGCCAGCAGCTCTGCGTCCACACGCACCACCCGCTCGCGGTGCGGCCGGATGTCCCACGAACCGTTGTGCTTGATGCCGGGCGCCTCACCCTTCCCGTCATGGGCCAGCGAGTCGGGAAGCACCTCGGCGTCGCGGAGCTCGCTGAGGTGCAGGAAGTCTGGCTCCTGCGGTGTCCCATAGATGTGCATCCCGAACTCCTGGGACCAGTTCAGGTCATCGAATGCCCAGCGGGACGAGTTCACGAAATGTGCATGTACCCGCAGGTGCTGGTATGCCTCCGCTCGGATCGTGCCCTCGCGTGCGCCGCCGAAGTGCGTGTCCGGGTGGATGAGTCCCGCGCTGCCGTGCCGCGCCAGATGCGCCCACACCTGTGCCATGAACGCCCGGTACAGGTCCCCCTGCGTCCCCACCAGCAGTGGGTACACGACCGGGCTTCCGAGCGTCGCCGCCGAGCCGGCGTGAACCGCCAATTCGTTGAGGAGATAGGCCTTGTTGCTGTTGTCAGCGCTGAGCACCTCGTCCTTCCGCAACCGCCACTCCGCCGCCCCCGGTTTCTCAGCGAGCACGAACCATGGCTCCAGCTCCGCCAGCACCAGGTCCTCCTGCCAGCGCGGCCGTACCCACGGCGGGTTCCCCACCTGCAGGTCGTACCCACCCACTGCGAACACCTGGGCGAATTCCAGCTCCCAGTGGAAGAACCCCTGCCGTACCGCCACATCCCGGGCCACCCCAGCCCAGGGGAACCGGGACTCCAGCCAGTACGAGCGGTCCATTCCCATCAGATCAGGCAGCGCGTCCTCATACGGCGTCAGCTCTGCCAAAGTCTCGAACTGGCCCACCAACGAGTCAGCCGGCACGTCCTGGGTCCCGAGCAGAGACTCTGCGAAGTCGAGCCAGTCGTCCAGCTTCGCCAGCGGGATCACCGACCGCCGCTGATCGCGGATGGCTTCCTTGCGCCGCCCAGTCCTGCGCCGCTCCACCGACTCCCGGGTCATCTCCCCACTCTCGACCACCCCGAAGAAGTCCTCCGCCTCCCAGGCGACCAGTACCCCTGAATCCTCCAGTTCCTCCGCTCGCTCGGCCAGGCCCACCGACCGCGCGTACCGCTTGTGCGTGCCATCCAGCAGCGCGGCCTCCTGTACCGGCCAGAACCACAGCGCGCACCAGGCGTCCATCAGCGTCTTGAGCCGCCAGTACGGAGTGTCGACCGCCTCAAGGTCCGCCAGGACCTCCTCCCGCTGCACCGCCGCCTCCGGCGAGCGCAGCCGGCCCTCCTCGGCGCCCCAGACGTCGATCTTCCGCGAGATGTCCCGCTCGGAGATCTCCAGCCGTCGCACGACCAGGCCCCACAGGTATTCGGTCCGCCTGGCCAGCCCCTTAAGCCGTGTAACCTGCTTGGCATTCGGTGCCTTTGTGATGGCCCGTCGCCACGCCCCCAGAGCCTTCGCTGCCTCCGGGGCCAGCGCTCGCGCCTCCTTCTCCCCTGCGACCGAACCCCATTCCTTCGCCGGCAGCAAGAAATGGTGCACTGCCCCCTCCGACAGCGGTGTGCCCGCGACCGCATCCGAAAGCGGGAAACGATCCGGGGTCGTCCCCAGCCAGCCGCCCTTGGCGAGGCGGTCGGCCGGGTAGACCTCCCGGCGCCCGCCGATGAGCGAGTTGCCGCGGCGCAGGTGGAGGCCGAACCAGGGGGCTTCCATCCCCGGGTGCATGGTGTTGAGCCACAGCGAGACCTCGGCGAGTTCGACTGCCGTCGAGTTGAGGTCGACACCGTAGGAGTTGTGCAGGGCGATGTATGCCTTGGTGCGCTGCAACTCCAAGGCGTAGCGCTCGGTGTCAATGGCGAGGCCCAGCTCGTCCTGACGTCGCCTCAGGTACTCGGCCGCGACCTGATTGATGGCCTCGTTGAGGAAGGCCCCGGAGCCGAGCGCGGGCTCGCAAATCCGCCAGTCCAGCATCTCCCTCGCGGGGGTGACGGTCCCCTCCTGGTCAAGCCGGTGTTGCAGCGCCAGCTGCACCGTCACCTTGGTCAGCGATTCCGGGGTGTAGTACGAGGCAGATGTCTGCCGGTCGCGTCCGGACAGCCGGTAGACGAACGAGCCGGGCGCGTACCGTACCCGCCGTTCCTCCCCCGTGTCCTCGTCGCGCTGGCGGACGAAGACTTCGTCCGGGTACTCGTCGACCTTGGAGGACGGGACCAGCCAGGAGCCATCCTTGGGGTCACCTCCCTTGGCGACCTCGTACAGCTCCTCAGCTGCCACGAAGCCGCTGTAGGACATCAAGCCCTCGTAAACCGCGCCCAACTGGTTGATCCCAAGCTGGGCGTAGGAGATGAACCCGCCCCGCTCCCCACGTCGGCCTTTGGTGAGCATGAGTAGTCGCAGCACCTTGTAGAGGGTGGCGTTGCGTAGCCGGGTGTCGACGAAACGTTCCTCGCCGGTAGCGTCCGCGTCGTGGTGCGGGTCGGCCACGGCACGCTCGCCGATCAAACGGATCGAGTCCGGCTCGAAGAGCTTGGAGTGCAGGGGTTCAAAACGCAATCCGATGTCCTCGGAGGAGGACGCGGTCACCACCTCGTCGCCGTGGGTACGTCGGGAGCGGTGGCCCTCCTGCACCTGGCGGAAGAGCAAATCCAGCGACTGGTAGAGATACGTCCCCCGACGGGACGACTCACCCACCAGGTCTCGCTCGGCCACCAGTTCGCCGAGCCGTCCGAGCCCATAGCCCTGCTGATACTCGGGGTAGTCGGACGGGAGGATACCGAGTTCGGGGCGGGCTTCCGCATAGAGCAGGAAGAGAATGCGGTACAGGAATCGCAGCGACTCCACAGTCAACTGCTTGCCCAGCTCTGGAAGTTCATTGACCTCCTCTGGGCCGACACCCTGCTCGCGCAAGCGCTCCAGCACCTCATTGGCGATGAGTTCTACGCTCAGCCGCAGTCCGTCCCGGAGTTCGCTGGACACCCCGACCGCATGCTTGGTGGACTTACCGACGAGCTCTGCCAGCGGGTTCTCGCCACCGGTCTCGGGAGTGCGCAGCGAGTCAGCGCCGAATAGCGCCGCCACGGTGTCGATCTCACCGCCAAGCTTGGTGTCGTTGCGCTCAAGGGCGGCATCCAGCGAGACCGCGAGGTAGCGCCCCTCCCCCCAGGTTGCACGGTCGGCGAGGACGACCACGCCGCCGACCAGGAGAAGCACGTAGCGAGGTGCTTCCTCGCACGCGAAGAGGAATGAGGCGAGCTTGGAGCCGGTGGCGATGGTGTGCTGACCATCCAGGACCAGCGGGACGAGCAGCCGTCCCATGCCGTCCGGGTCGAGAGCGTCGTCCGGTTCGGGCGACCAGCCGCAGTCAAGGGCGACCAGGCCTTTCTCCGCGTGGGCGACCGGCACCTCGTACGTCTGCTCGGCGCGTTCGACGGTGATGGTGCCAGGCTTGGCGTCGAATCCCAGGGCGCGCAGGACCTCGGCGTTCAGACCCTGGACGCGCGCTCGCCAGGCGGGCGCGGAGTAGGTGCCTGCGTCGTCACTGTCGGTGACGACCTCCACGGCATTGCGTTCCTCCTCCAGAGCGAAGAAGGAACGGGAGCGGAAGTAGGGGCGGCGCAGGGCACGCAGTCCTGCTCGCGGCGTAACCGGCAGCGCGTTCTTGGGGTGGTCGCCGTCCTGGTCGGCCACTTCCTCGCGCCGCTTCCACTGGGCCAGCAGTCCGGCCCGAAGGTCCTTGGGCAGGACCTCCGCGAGATAGTGCGCGGAGAAGTAGTCACCACGGTTGACCAGGGAGTCGTACGTCATCGGGCAGCACCTTCGGAATGTGGCACGAAATGCAGTAGAGGCAGGGTTAGCGGCGAAGCCAGGAGCTGATGCCGCATCAGCCGGCGGGGGCCAGGACAGCCAAGACCCGCAGCATGGGCCTGCCTGTCGTCAGCAGCGAATCGGCGAGGGACGCCAAGCGCTCTTTCGCACGGCCGCCTCCCGTGGGCCCTCCGCTGGCCAAGGTGGGCTGCTCCCAGTTACCCAGGCGCAGTTTGTAGTGCTCGATAGGGGCGCGCAAGGGCTCGTCCCAGGCTTCGCGATGGCGTTCGAGGAAGGTCTCGGCGGCCGTCAACACGTCCGGGATCGCCTCCGCAAGGCGACCTGTGTCGTACCCGCGCATCGGGTTGGCCATCGCGGGGCCGACACCGGATCGACGCAGTATGGCCACCATGTCATCGTCCACGGCGCCGTCGGAGGTGATGGCCATCCACCTGACGACGGTGGGGCGGCCGAGGGTGTTGGAGTAGATGCCCTGGACCAGGTAGGTGGTGCGTGCAACGTCGGCGGTAATGACGGGGGCCTCCTGACGGTCGAGCTGTACCAGGACCTTGTCCGTCAGCCATTCCACCACCGGATGAAGGTCCGTCAGCAACGAGATGTCCGGCCAACTGGAGGTTCCGGACTGTCGGGCACGCTGGAGACTGTGCTCAGCCAGCCGACGGTTGAGAGTGACCAACAGGCGTTCGCGCAGTCGCTGCTCGCGGACGTAGTCGAGCGGCAGGGCCTTCAGCCGGTGGATCAGATCGGCGGGGGGCCGGAAGGAGATGAGGCCCGAGTCGGGGTCGGTGGACAGGTCGAAGCGGTCCCGGGCGTCGGGGAAAACCTCACGCAGAGCCTCGTCGAAGAACTCCCGGGTGGAGCCGAAGAGGCTGGGGACGTTGGCCTTGGGCACGGCTCCGTGCTCGCCGCCGGGTTCGTCCCCGACCGCGCCGAAGAAGTCGGAGAGGAAGTCGTCCATGCCGTCGCCATCTGCCTGACCGGAGTCGCGGGCATCCAGCGAATCGTCGACGCTGCGGCCGCGCAACAGGTCGTGGATGAGGGACTTCTCCTCGGCTTCGGCCCGGTAGAGGCCGGAGACGGCCTCGGCGGTGCCCAGTGCCCGGTGCGCCTCGTCCTCGCGCTCCAGCAGGCGTTCGGCGACAAGAGTGTCGTCCTTGGCTCCCTCCGTCGCGCTGATCATGATCAGGGCGCGGAACTGTGGCTGGTGCTCCTGTCCGTAGCGGTCGATGCGGCCGTTGCGCTGCTCGATGCGGATGAGTGACCAGGGCACGTCGTAGTGAATGAGCTGGTGGCACTGGCGGTGCAGGTTGACGCCTTCGGAGGCGACATCGCCGGTGAGGAGGATGCGTACGGGGGTGTCGGCCAGGCCGAAATCCTCGACACACTGCATCTGCTGCTCGTCGGACAACCCACCGTGCATCACCCGCGCGGCCTCGTCGCCAGCCCGCCCCTTGAAGCCGAGCGCGGCCGGCAGGACGCGGCGCAGCCACTCCAGGGTCTGTACCCGTTCAGAGAAGATCACGACACGGGTCTCGGATCCCGGCTTGACGCCGATGGTCTTCAGTTGCTCGACCAGGGCGTGGAACTTGCCCGAGTCGGACTCCGTCATCGGTGCGATCAACTCCCGCAGTCGGTGCAGAGCCTCACGTTCGACGGCCGTCCCGGCCTCCGTCGGCTCACCCTTCTTCTCCAAGGTCTTGATGCGGGCCGAGACCGTCGCGTTGAGAGCTTCGTGCGAGGAGAGAAAGGACTTCAGCAGCGTGTAGGGGAACAGCGGAATGGCAGAGACCGACCTGGTGCCGTCGGTGGGCAACCAGGACGTGGCCAGCTCCGCGAAGACACGCTCCTCGGCCGGCGTGGCCGTGACCCGGACGGACTGGGAGGGTCCGCGGTCGGCCCACTGGCCCTTCATCTGGTCGCGGACCTCGGGGCTGACCTTGGTACGGCGGATGAAGAGGTGCTCGATGTCCTCAGCGCGGTAGGCCTCGGGGTCACGGATCGCAGCAGGGTCGAGCAGTGAGATGAGCTCGGCAAACGAACGGGCGTTGCCGTTGTGCGGGGTGGCCGAGGCCAGAATGAGGGCATCGGTGTGCGGGGCCAGAGTCTGGGCGAGCTGATTGCGCAGGGATCCCTTGTTGATCAGGTTGTGGGATTCGTCGATGACGACAGCGTCCCAGTTGATCCGCTCCAGGTGGTGCTTGTACTGGTCAGTGTTCTTCAGCGTGTCGATGGAGACGATCACCCGCTTGAAGTAGGTGAAAGGGTTACGGCCCGCTGGGATCTCGCGCTGGATGCGTTCGATACCAACGGAGTCCAGACGGATCAGCGGGATCGCGAACCGGGTCCACAGTTCCTGCTGGAACTGCTCCAGGACGTGTTGCGGGGTGACCACCAGAATCCGCTCGCCCCGGCCGCGCCGGATCAGCTCGGCCAAGGTGAGGCCAATCTCCAGGGTCTTGCCGAGACCCACCACATCAGCGATCAGTACCCGGGGCCGCAGATTGCGGCCGGACAGGGCCAGCTCGGCGGGGCGCTGCTGGTAGGGCAGAGGGTCGAGGAGGAACGAGTCGCTGAAGGCGAGGCCACGCTCGGACTGCGGCAGCGCGGTCTTGCGGAGGACGGCTTCCAGGAAAAGCCTGGAGCGACGGAAGTTCGGGGAATCGTCCCGGACCAGCTTTGTGCGGCGCGGGTCGAGCAGCTCGACCTGGTCCAGCGCGGTGAAGAACACAGCCTCCTGGTCGTGGACGAACTCCGAGGCCCCGACCGCGTCGATGCGCACACCGTCGAACTCAGTGCGGGTGGTGTTGCGCACCAGCCATACCTCGTCCCGGACGAGCACCTGGGCCCCGGGCGGGAACTGCTCGTTGCCGAGACCCTCCATCGTGGTCGCGCTGCCGTGCTCGGCGGTCACCCGCTGCCTCCTGAATCAATGCTGCCTTGCCTGCCTGCCGTGCTACCCGCGTACGTCCGCTCAAGCGATCAGTGGCACCAGGAACGGACTCGGGGCGCCGTGCCAGAAGATGGCGAGGGTATCGCGGGAGCGGGTGCTGGCGACAAAGAGCAGGGAGCGGGCGCGCTGGAGTTCGCGGCGGTAACGGGCTGGGTCGGTGTCGCGCAGACGGTTGACAGCGGCCCGCGGGACCAGGCCGTCGCTGACACCGGCGATGACCATGCGCTGGTACTCAAGTCCCTTGAAGCGGAACATCGTGCCGATATGCACGCCGGCCTCGCTGCGGGGGCCGTCCGGGCCGATCTCGACGGGCTTGATTCCGGCCTCGGCGAGGCTATGAGCAATCTGGCTGGCCATGTCGTTGGTGGGGACGCAGATCGCGATCTGCTCCAGTGGGATGTCGTCCCAGGAGGAGATGCGTTCCACGATGGCCTGCCGTTCGGCGTCCCAGTCGGCGGCGGGGTGTAGCTCTGGGGCGCCGCCGCTGAGCACCGAGCGGTAGCCGTCGAGGGTCTCGGCGTTGCCGTCGAGGTCGTCGAAGCTCTCGCCGCGCAGGACGCCGAGTGCGGAACCGAGGATCTGACGGGTGGTTCGGTAGCTGAGTGTCAGTTTGGCGGAGCGGCCTCGGATGTTGATTCCGAGGCTTCCCAGTGTCACCTGGTTGTCGTAGATGCGCTGGTGGGTGTCGCCGACCAGGAAGATGTCGTTGCGCTCGTGCCCGGTCATCGCCCGGAGCATCTTCCAGTGGGCAGCGTTGAGGTCCTGGGCCTCGTCCACGACGATGTGGCGGTAGCGGTAGCGCAGCCATCCGCCTGACCCCGCCTGAACGTGGATGTTGCCGAGGCCACCGCCCTGCTCGGTCTGCTGCTCGATGGCGAGCATCCGCTGCTCGCGTTCACGCTCCAGACGGGCAGCCCGCTCGGCGACCTGACGCCAGGTCTGCTTGCCCAGTCGCTCCAGGCGGCTGGTGAAGGCCTCCGCGAACTGCCAGATCTCTGCCCGCTCGGCGCGGGAGACGGTCTTGCCGCGGCCTGTCCGACGGGCTTGGAAGTACTCGGCCCGGCTAGTTACCACCTGCCCGAGGATGACCTGGGACCACTCGTCGTGCAGGAACTGGGCATCCCAGCCGTCGGCGTCCAGCTCGTCCAGCATCAGTCGCCATTCGCGCAGCGCCTGGTTGTCGTCAACGATTTGCTTGGAGCTGCCCGGTTCGGCTTCCCGTACGATGCGCAACGCCAGTTGGTCCAAATGGGTCACTTCGACCCGGGCCAGCAAGTCCTGGCCGCCAAGCTCCAGCAGCCGTGAGCGTAGGTCGGCGGCGAGGTTCTTGTTGAAGGTGGTCAGCAGAACCGGTTTGTTGTGGCCCGGAGGCAGGGCGGCGACCAGGTGCTGGACCCGGTGCAGGGCGACGATGGTTTTGCCGGTGCCGGGTCCGCCTCCGACGCGAGCCGGGCCCGAGTAGTCGCGCTTGACGAGCTTGGCCTGGGTGGGGTGTAGGAACACCTTCCAGCGGCCGAAGTCGCCGCCCTCCAGGGCCTGACGCAGCGCCTCGTCGGTGGTGGTGACCATAGTGGCCGGACGCTCGGCTGCGGCCTTGAAGTCCTCGGTGTCGACCGGGGCGGTCGCGGCTACCGGGGTGGTGATCTGGTCCAGGACGTCGTCATAGGACTTGCCGTCGAACAGGGCGAGCAGGACCTCGCCGGTGAGCTGCGGGGCGTACTCGATCAGCCCGAGCAGTTGGTCCTCGGCGGTCAGGCCGTGGACCACGGGGATGAGAGACTCGGCAACCCCCAGCTCACCGAGTTGCTGCTCGGTGAATGCGGCGAAGAGCGGGGCCGGTACCGCAGGGGGCGCGACGACGGGTGCGGGCGTCGTGGGCGGCTGCGGGACCATAGGCCGGCGAAGCAGGCTCTCCTCGACCACCTGGAGGTCGACGTACTCGATGCCACCGGTGATCTGGTTGATCCCGTAGCTGAGCCGGTCCAGATTGTTGTAGACGTCCTTGCGGTGCTTGACCGAGACAACAAGCCAGTCGTCGTCGGCCAGGTGCAGCAAAAGCGCCCGGTACTCGTCGTTTACGCGGGCCGACCACAGCCGGCTGTCGCCCTTGAGCTGCTTGAGATTCAGCCCAGTGGCCCGCGGGTTTTCCTTGAACTTGTGCTGGAAGTCGTAGATCGCGCCCTTGACCGACCGGGGGAGCTTGAGAATCTCCTTGTCGGCTTTGTCCAGCAGCCGCAGGGTCACTCCGGTGGTGGTCATCGCTGCTGCTCCCCCTGGTTCGGACCGTGGTTCGGATGGTGACTACTTCCGTGCAGCAGTTCTACCAGCTCATCGACGGTCCACGCGGCTACGGGGCGGACGTCCCAGCCCTGCTCGGTGAACGCCCGGTCGCGGTCGGCAGCCTCGTGATCGGCTTCACCATCGGGCTGGGGCCGCGGCGCGAGGACGATCGCGACCTTGTGCCGCGCCCAGGCCAACTCGGCCTGCCAGCCGCGATCGTCGAGCTCGAAGCCGCCCTCGGGCAACGGGGCACCGCGCTCGGCAACGGCCTCGGCGAACTCGGTGAGGCCGGGCTCGTCGTGTTCCAGGTACTCGATGGCCTGGTCCCATCCCGGGTCGCGTGGCTGTGGTGCCGTGATGAGGACCGGAGTAGGCGCGGGTGAGGGCGCTTCGAGGAGAGCTCGCTGCTCGCTTGGGGCCTCCGGGAGCGCACCGGAGTCCTGGACCAAGTCCTCAGCAACCACTCCCGTCAGCGGGACGGTTAGCCGGGTGGAGCTCATCCAGCCCAAACCACCGGTCACCGCGAGGACCTCCGGCGAGAAGCCGGGCAGCTGAGTGGTGGTCAGCTGGGCACTGTCGCCTCCGCCGTGGTCCAGGAACTGCAGCAGATTGCTCCAGTACAGCCAGGACTGCCAGCGGCGCTTATGGCCAGGATCGCCGGCAACGGCGCGGTCACTGTCATCGAGGACGGTGATGGCAGTCCAGATCGGTGGCTTGTGTCGGCCGTCAGCGACTGCCACCACGCATCCGCCGGAGGCATCGGTGCTGGTCAGCAGCTGGACCGGGCCGCGCGGACCGGTGGGAATGCCGCCGTGCAGGGCGTCGGTCAGCTGGTCGCCGACAACCGCTGCGGCCAGGGCCGCGCCCGCCGTGCCGACTCCGGTCAGCCCAGCGATGGCAGCTTCTGCTCGCCACAGCCAGCGTTCGTTGTCGGGGTCC
The DNA here is from genome assembly GCF_040611255.1 of Kitasatospora sp. NPDC002965. Lineage (NCBI taxonomy): Bacteria > Bacillati > Actinomycetota > Actinomycetes > Kitasatosporales > Streptomycetaceae > Kitasatospora > Kitasatospora sp. NPDC002965. The sequence continues at coordinate 43,932 of NZ_JBEXNT010000023.1, forward strand.
CGCAGGTAGGCCAGCAACAGGTCACAGGGATTGACCCAGACGGTCTCGGCGAGCTCCCCGGGCAGTCCGCCGCGCATGGCGGAGTACCAGTTGCGGGCCTTGCCTTCGCCCTGACTCCGGTCCGGATAGGGCAGCCAGGCCCAGTCGCCGCCAGCCGGGGCGGTGTAACCGGCGTCGCGCACGCGGATGGTCCAGGCCTTGACGTCCTGATAGGTCAGTTGGAAGACCCGCAGTCCTTCGGCCCGAAGCCGCCCGCGCTTGACGGCGTCGTCTGCGAGACGGTTGTGGCGTTCGCTGGCGTGGAACTCGAAGCCGTCCAGGTAGAGGGCGATCCGTGGGCTGCGTTCGACATCAGTGCGCTCGAACAGGACATCCGGGCGGGTGCCGTCCAAGGTGCGCTGCTGAGAGACCTTCCAGCTCACCGTGCCCCCATTGGCACCGGTAAGGCGCAGACCGAGCGACTGGGTGCCGCTGGTGGTGGTGTAGGCGGTGGCCGCGGCCTTCTGCTCGCGCTGCTTGGCCCACTGCTGGAGTGTGTCCAGGAACATCAGCTCCAGGTCACTCTCGGCCTGCTGCTCCATGGGGATGTGGTGGGTGGCCGCGATGGGCGTGGTCTTCCAGCCGGAGCCGTCATCGCCGCTGCCGAGCAGGTCAGCGAGCATCTGACGGACCTCGTTGCGGCTGACCTTGTCGTAGTCCCCCGCGGGGACGCGGCGCAGCAGGCAGCGGTGGCAGCCGTCGAGACCCTTCTCGATGCAGGGGCAGTTCTCGATGACCTCGCGGGCCAGCAGCAGTACCTCGCGGAAGCCTTCCGCGCTGGCGAGCCGGTGCAGGTAGCCGGTGCCGCCAGGCAGGCGGTCGTAGACCACCAGGAAGCGTCGCGGCCAGTCGGAGTCGGCGCTGTCGGGCATGGAGACGGCGGCGATGTCGATGTGGTCGGGGTCGCCGCCATAGCGGGCGGCGATGCCGGTGAACAGGGCGGCGGTGAAGGAGGCGAGCCGTTCCTTGGCGCGGGCCACGGAGGCCGGTAGCAGGATCCGGACCGCCTCGGTCACCAGCTCGTGGGCCAGTAGAAGGGGAACATCCTCGCCTGCACTGGTACTGGCCCTCTTCGTGGTCGGAGTCGGAGAGGTGCTGCGGGTCCGTCGGCGCGGGCACCAGAGCAGGTGGTGGGCGCTGGCCTTGGTGCTGGCGGCGAGGGACTCGGTCAGGGCGTTCTGTGACTGTTGGACGACCGGCTTGCCGTCGGCGGTCGCACCGCCGCAGCTGGTGCAGACGTAGAAGGGGTTGATGTGGACGTCGATGCCAGCCAGGGGTGTAGTGCTGCTGCCGTCCTGCCGGTCCAGGCCGAGGTTAAGGGTGCGGACGACAGCCCTTCGGGTGAAGTCCACGCCGAAGATGGCGTTGTTGTGTCGCCAGGAGCCGGGGACAAGGTGGACGGGGTCGATGTCGACGGTGGTCAGCTGCGCGTAGCGGCGCTGGTCCCGTTCCTCCTTATCGTCGCGGACCCGGGCGTCGTCGCGCTTGTCACGGGCGATCACCCGCTTGGGTTCCAGCACATAGGCGACACACCCTGCGTCAGCGATCTCCCGTCCGCCGCAGCGCGGGCAGGCGGAGGCGTCTGTGAGGGCGTTCTCGGTACGGGTGTAGCCGCAGCCCGGGCACATTCGCCAGACCGACCAGGCCCGGTGCTCGGGGCTGCCGATATCCAGGGCGCGAACGACGTGCTTGTAGCCGTTGACATAGAAGGTGTTGCCCGGCGCCAGCTCGGTCAGGGACAACTTGCGCGAGCGTTCGTAGGTCCGGGTCTCGCCGTGGTAGCCCTTCTTGGGCGGCGTCGATCCGTCGGGGGCCGCCTCGGTGTTGTCGGCTCCGTCGGGCTCCTCGGTCCAGTACAGGGTGGCTTCGAGGGAGGTGACGGTGTCGGCGAGGCTGTAGTTGGGCAGCAGGCCCAGTTCCACCATGGCATTGTGCGCACTGTTCTGGCTCAGATCGCGCAGCAGGTCTCCGGTGGCGCGGCGCTCGGCCAGGAGTTCCTTGCGCTCACGGTCCTGCTCGGGGTCGGTGCGGATCAGACCGTTCGCTGCCTGGTCGATCGCGGCGATTCGCCGCCGCAGGTCGTCGCGCCGCGCGGTCCAGCTCTCCTCGGCTTCCTGGAGTGCGCGCTGAATCCCGCGCGTCGCATACCCGCGCAGTTCGTCCGCGGCATGAGAGAAGATCCCTGCGGGAAACAGCTCGAGGAAGCGCTCCACGAGTACCGCGCCGTGGGTGAGCGCGGCGTCGGCCAGGTCCTGGCACCAGCCGGAGGCGCCGAACAGCGCGGAGGCCAGCCGCGGGGCGGGTGGCAGCGGCTCAACGTCGGCTGTGGTCAGCAGGCCGCCGGCGGCCAGGTCGAGCAGGTGCGCGGTGTACTGGCGGCGCAGGATCTCAACGGCGGACAGATAGCAGCCGGGCGGGGTGATCTCACCGGCGATCATCTCGCGGGGCTCGTCCAGGTAGTACAGGTCCCGGGCCCGGCGCCCGCCGAACGCCACCACCAGGGCGTTGCCGGTCTTCCGGCCGGCTCGCCCGGCCCGCTGGACGTAGTTCGCCGGGCCCTTGGGCAGCGAACCCAGCAGGACCGCGGAAAGATCACCGATATCGATGCCTAGTTCAAGCGTCGGTGTGCAGGACAACACGTTGGGGTCGGTGTAGTGGTTGGCCTCGCGGAAGGTCCGCTCGACCCGCTCGCGCTGAGGGCGCGTCAGCATGCCGGTGTGTTCGGCGGTGACCACCCGGAAGGTGCCGCCGGTCAGGTAGAGGTGGCGGTAGTAGTCGTCGCGGTAGTCGCGCGGCCGGGCGCCGCCAAAGCCCGAGGTGGTGCTGCTGCCCGAGGCCGGCGCACCGGGCTGCGGCGCCGTCAGCGTCCCGGAGCAGCGGTAGCGCGGGCAGGGGTGCCCGTACCAGCGGGTCCGCCGTTCCGGGGGCACGACCTGCTGCCAGCCGCAGGCTTCGCAGCTGACGAAGGCCTTGTTCACGGACTCGTCAGCTAGCAGCCGGACGGCGATGTGCCCGGGCTGCAGCCCGTAGACGCGGGTGGCCCGGTCCTGCGCGGTGCGCACCGCCAGGACGCGCTCCTCGGCCAGGAGTGGAAGCAGGCGCCGCAGGTACTCGCCGGCCCCGTCAGCGCTCAGGCCCAGGCAACGCCGGGCCCAGTCCTGGTACCAGTTCTGACGCCCGGTCACCGAGTCGAAGATTGACTTGTCCTTGGGTGCCTCCATCAGGAACCGCGGCGCGGCCAGCCCGTCCGGGAAGGCCGGCATCCCGTCGGGGCGGCCGCCCCAGATCTTGAAGCGGGTCACCCCCGCGTCCTTCATCCACGGCTCCAACCAGCGGTGCCGTACTCCGCCACGCTGGCGCACTCGCTCCAGCAGGCCGCGTACGAAGGCCAGGTAGCGCTCCGGGGTCGGCAGCGGGCCAACGGCCACCAGCTGGCCCGGCAGGGCCAGGTGCAGGTCTCGGGCCAGATCGGTGATCCTCTCCGGGTCCTCGATCAGAACCTCGGCGGCGGCGGTACGGGTCAGTTCCAGAGTGCGGCCCTGACGGGACCGCAGACCGAATTCCATCACCGTGGCGAAGGCCAACCGCTCACCGATCAGCTTCCAGGTCCGTACATCCCCGGTGCCCTTACCGGAGAGCAGCCGGTCCACCCCCGCCTCGTCGTAGAGGTCTGGCGGCACGACCGCGGCCAGTGCGTCCGGATCGTCGACGGCGTCCAGCACGTTGCCGATCAGGTCGTTCAACGGCAGCGGCTCACCCGAATCCTCCATATTGTGTGCCAGCAGCGAGCGCATCGAGAAGGTGAAGGAGCGGTTGGCGATGTAGCCGGCCCGGTGGGCGGCATCCTGGGTGGAGTCGTTGAAGAGAAGCGTCTTGCGTTCTTCGGGGACAAGCGCGATGTCGCCGCCGGTGAACAGCTGGGTGACTGAGGCCGCTGCGAGGGCGGCCAGCCTGGTGCCGAGGAACCGCATCGAGTTGTCACTGCCGCAGGCCGGGCAGCGCTCGTCGGTGGCGGCCCGGTCGGCGCTCTTGGGATCGGTGATCGCCAGGGCGAACCATGCGTCCTGCAGCTCGGCCGCGTCCTTGGGCGTGGGCATCCGGTAGCTCTGTCCTGCACCGTCCAGGACCAGGACTGACAGCGGGTCCGTTCCACTCCCGGAGGGAGCCTTCGGCGCCGAGAGCGCGTCCAGAGCTTCCTGCGCCTCGATGGGGGTCGCGGAGATGAAGTAGCGGATCCGCCGCTTGTCGCGGCCCACGCTGGCTTTCCAGATTTTGTCCTGCGCCACGACCAATTGCTGCGGATCAGCTTCTGGTGACAGCGCGGCCCATCCGGACCGGCCACAGGTACGGCAGTAGACCGCTGGCAGGTGCACCTCGGCCGCGCGCAGTACCGTGTCGGACCCGGGGATCGGCTGCGGCCGACGGGAGTCGCCGACAAACCAGTTGTTCGATGACCCTTCGGACTCGTCGCTGGTGATCGGAGGAGCGGCTGCGAGGGCAGCACGGCGCGCGGCGGTGCGGTCGTCCTCGTACCAGCGGAACTCAGGAGCTCGGCCGACCCCGCGCAGCACCCGGCCCACCGGACGGACCCACAGATGCACCTCGATGTGCAGCAACGGGCGCGGGCGCTGCTCGTCCGATTCCGGATCTCGCGCAGCTGACAGCAAGGCCACGAACCGTGACAGTGCCTGTAGGGCCAGCCGTGGGTTCTCGCGTGCCGTACGACCCCAGACATAGCCGAAGCGGCTCAGCCGGTCACGAAGCTCCCACTCGCTGAGCGGCTCACCGTTCAACAACGACAGCACGCCCTGGGTGAAGTCATGACGCCTCAGCATCCGCCCCATTTGGAACGGGGTCAGACCTTTGCGCCCCAGAAGCCGTTCGGCAAGCGCATCGAGGTCGAGACGATCCGGGCGGGACTCCACACCGGGTCCACCGGAGCAGGCGACGACCTCCTCCGGGGACGGCGGGTCGGGCAGCTCGTAGTCCACCGCACCGGTGAACTGCTCGGCCGTCATGCGCTCTTCGCCGATGACCGAATCGGCAGGAAACGTCATACCGAAGACCTGCGCCGCGACATCGCGAATCCCATCGGACGCCCCCGCCTCCGAGCCGACGGGTGCACCGCCCTCGCCCAGCGTCGCCGAGGTGGCTACCGGGCAGATGGACCCCAGCGGGCGGTCCTTTTCACTCTTCCCGGTGACCGCCGCCATCCGCCGCAGCAGCATCGCCACGTCCGTCCCCTGCGCGCCGTCGTAAGTGTGGAACTCGTCCAGCACGACGAAGGCCAGGTCCGAGTCCACCCACAACGGGCGGTCCTCGGCACGCTGCAGAAGCAGGTCGAGCATCTTGTAGTTGGTGATCAGGATGTCCGGCGGCGTGCGTCGCATGTCCTCCCGGCGGGTCATCACTCGGCGGAAGTCCGTGTCGGGACGGTCGCCGATGTAGAGCCCGGCGGTCACCTGGGCGAGGTCGGGATGGGCCAGGTAGTCGCCGATACGGCCAGCCTGATCGGTGGCCAGCGCATTCATGGGGTACAGCAGGACGGCCTTGACTCCGGTCCGGCCCAGCGCCCGCTGCCGACGGCAGTGGTCCAGGATAGGAACCAGAAACGACTCGGTCTTGCCCGATCCGGTGCCGGTGGTGATCAGGGTCGGCCGGGCCGGGCCGTGCAGCGTGCTCAGCCGCTCGAACGCCTTCGCCTGGTGCCGGTACGGCGTGAAGCCTGGAGTCCATTCCAGGTGCTGCCGCCACGCCTCGTCCGCAGCATGGAATGGTGCCCGGATCCGCAGGAAGGGGCCGCGGAAGATGCCGCTCTCCGGGTCCTCCAGAAAGCGTTCCAGCGAGACTCGCGTGTCCTCGTCGGTCAGCGCGTAGGTGGTGGTGAGGTACTGGGTCAGACTGCCCCGCAACTGTGCGGCAGCCAGCGTCGGCCTCACAACGATCTCCTTCGGTGCCATACCTGATCAGGACTGTTGACCAAACCGTATAGCCAAGCGAGGACGACGTCTGTCGAAGCACGTCACTCGCGCCTGGGCATTCGTTCCAGGAACGCGGCCCACCCCGCTGGTCTGTGCAAGGGAACGCTCAGCGTGTGATCCACTCGCCAGCTGGGTGTGGCGGCAGAGCGCACATGACAGCGCGCGAAGTTCAACGGCTCATACGTGTGCAACCACACCAGGTTCCGCTCGATCGACCACCACCTTCTGCTGATGACCAGCGTGAAGTTCTCCTATGAGCGCGGAGAACAACAGCGTCGAGCTCGGCGTCGTCTTCCTCGGAACCCAGCGCTCTCCCATGAGCGCGCCCGGGGCCGGACTGCTGGCAGCCTTGACATTGCAGAGGCTGGGCCCGCGTCCAGGGGACTGCGGCTTCCAGCTGGCGAGCGAAACGGCAATGGCGTCGATGCCGCTGCTGGATGCAGCCTGAGGACCGCCGCAGCCGGAGCGCCTGGGTCGCTGGCGCTCCGCAGGGAAGGGGTATCTGCCAGCCGCCTCCGATACCCCTTCCCCGTGCCAGCCACGGGAGACCTTCCCGTCCTTGTGCTGCTCTCGAAGTGTGCCCGGTAGACCGAGATCCGTGTGATGTCGGTGGGCGAGCCAACCTGTGTCAGCGATCTCCCAGCGCACTGTCGGTGCGAGCGGTTACGGTACGGACCATGCGCTGGCTCGGGGAAGGAGCGCACGTTGGACATACCCTTCGACGAGGTCGATGGCAGAGCCGCGTCCTCGATGCCCGGTCCCGGGGACTTGTCGGTGTTCGACCGCACGTTTCCGGCGCGCGTTGCCGTGCTGATGCGCTCCCGCCCCATCGCGGAAGCCGCTGCGAGCTCCGCGCGCCAGGACTGGCCGGACGCCACCTACGATGTCGCGACATTCGCTCTCGCTGCCATCGACCTGATCATCGCGCAGCAGGGTTTCGAGGACGAGGCCACCTACCCGGCGGTGACCGAGGGGCTCGCGGCGCTCGCCCGCCGGGCCGCGCCCGGCCGTCCCGCGGATGAGCATCTCAAGGTCGCCAGGTACACCCTCGACGCGCTGCTCAACCGAGCCCAGCGCGAGGCGCCGTTCACCTACCGGATCAGCGACTACACCAGCGAGGACGGAGCTCACCAGCAACGGCAGGTGCAGTTCCGGCTGCTCATCGAGCGCGAAGACCCCGTACGTGGTGAGGTCGTCCTGAACGCGACCCGGGATGCGATCAACGCCCTGATCGGCGGCCTGGAGTTCGACGTCGAGGACGAACAGGTCGCCAACGAGCTCATGCTGGAACGCCAGCTCGCCAAGGGCGCGTTCGCCGCAGCCGAAAGAGCCGCCGTCCGTGCCCGCCTGCTCTCAGTCTCGCTCGCTGACGATCTCAACAGGCTGATCAAGGACACGCGCCGGGACCTGCGGTCCGTGATGGACCAGTGGGCCAATGACGTCCCGGCACGCCTCGATGCGGCACGTGAACACATCTCCGGCCGCCTGGAGTCGGAGCACCGCCTCCTGCTGAAGGTCCGCGAATCGCTCGATTCCGAGGACGAGCAGGTGACCGCTGCGGCCGTCCGGATCGCGGGAATTCTCACCGAGTGCGCGCGCCGGCACGAGGCGCTGCACCGTCAGGTGATCACCGCCCGCAGCGTCTTCCTCGATGAACAGGACCGGCAGGCGTTCCGGCCTCCGGCCTTGGGCTACCTGCCAGACCTTGGCCAGGAAGTGCTCACCCCGCTCCTCGGCCTCGACACGGAGACCGCCCTCCTGGTGGTGGACCGATGGCTGTCCGACATCACCGGACCAAGGCCGCCCAAACTCCCGCGGCTGTACCGGCTGATCGACGATCTGTGGGCCGCCCGTGGCCCCCTGGACGACACGCGCGATCTCGGCGACACGGACGAGGAGGTCGGCGACGCGGACCCGCAGACCATCCCGCCCGAGGTCATCACAGCGGCCCAGCACATCGTCGCGCGGACCGGCATGCCCACGCGACTGTCGACCCTGCTGGCCAGCGCCCTGACCGGCGAAGAACCCGCTGATCCCCGGCAGCGCCAGCAGACCGCAGAAATCCTCGCCCTCACCGCGCTGTGGTGCTACGCCCCCGAGGACCTCGAACCCGGCCAACCGGTCTCCGCCGACCTTGCGGCACAGATCCTCGGTCCGCGCGCGGCAGCCGACACCGACGGCCTGCCCCTGCGCCTCGCCGGCTGGGACGGCGACGATCTCATCATCGCCGCACACCCGGACGCCCTCGAGACCGCAGACCCCACCCCGGTCACCTCCCTCCACCGCTCTGCTCAGGAGAGCGCATGACGCTGACACAGACCGACCACACCGACCTGGGCACCCTCATCGGGTACGCACTCCAGCCCACGCAGCGCCCCGGCCGCAGCCCCGAGTACCGCCGCCTGCTCGGCCGCTACCGCAGCGAGCCGCAGTTCCGCACCGCCGCCGACGCCGTCCTGCACGGCCTCGGCGCCCGGGTCCTGTCCGACGGGGACTTCGGCCTCGTCCTCGGTGTCGAACCGGAATCCCCGTTCGCCTTCCGCGTCACCGACATGCCGAACGCCGGGACGCGAACCGGCCGGCTGCTCGCCGGGCTCGTCCTGGTCGGGATAGCCGCCTACGCCTACCCGAGCCCGGCCGAACTCGACGAGGAGCGCATCCGCCGTGTGCCGGACACGGAGTTCGAGCAGTGGATGCGAACCCTCTGCGAGCGCCTGCAGGTCGTCGATGCCGCAGGCGAGACCATCCCGGAGGAAGGCCTCGACGAAGCCTGGCGCGTCTACCACGAACTGCCCTCCACCCTGGTAGGTGACCGCGGACGCGGTTCGGGACGGCTGTCGCCCAAGTGCACTCTCTACTGGGTCCGCAACACCCTCGGTTGGCTGGTCGAACAGGGCATGGCCCGCACGGATGGCACCGACGGCGCGTGGATCCTCACCGAACGGTTCCGCGTCCAGGTCAAGGACATGGCCAGCGAACCCGCGTACACCTTCCTCGCCGCCCTCGCCCGCAGCGAAGGCCCTGCGACCGCAGCGGTCACCTCCGGCAACGACGACCACACGACGGAGGAGAAGTGACCTACCACCTCGCGGCCCTGCGCCTGCACTCCATCGGCGAACGCTCCGCCCGCTTCACCGACGTCACCCTGGACTTCACCGCCCCGCACGGCATCGTCGCCACCCCGGACGACTCAATCGTGTGGCTGCGCAACGGCGGCGGCAAGTCCTCGCTGCTCTCGCTCTTCTACGCGCTCATGCTGCCCAGGGCGACCGACTTCATGGGCCGGGCCGTCAAGCGCAGCCTGACCGACTACGTCGACTCCGGTGACACCTCCCACACCGTTGCCGTCTGGCACCCTGCCACCTCGCAGACCCTCGATGGTCGGCCCGACCGCGTCCTGGTCACCGGTGTCGTCTACGAGTGGGCCGACCTGCGCCGTCCCGCCGATGCCGACCGGGCCCGCGACAAGCTCGACACCACCTTCTACGCCTTCTACGCGGTTCCCGGTGTCATCGACCTGGAGCGGCTGCCGATCTTGGACGAGACCGAAGCCCCCCGGCGGCGGGCGACGTTCATCGCCAAACTCAAGGAGGCCGCAGCAGCCCATCCCCACGCGATGGACCTGGTCACCACCGAGCGGCAGCATGACTGGACGACGCAGCTGGCGAACCGGGGCGTGGACCCTTCACTGTTCCGGACCCAGAAGCAGATGAACCACGTCGAGGGCGGCGTGGACGAGCTGTTCAAATTCTCCTCCGCCCGCGAGTTCATCGACCTCCTCATCGACCTCACGGTCTCCCCGGACGACGCGACCAACGTCGCCGAACGGCTCTCCTCCATCGCGTCACTGCTCGCCACCAAACCAGGCAGGGAAGCCGAGCGGGCGTTCTGCCTGGATGCCACCACCGGGCTGGAACGAGTGACAGTCGCCCATCAGGACGTGGAAGACTCCCAGATCACACTCGGCCGCGCCATCGCCCAAGGCGCCACACTCGCTGCCGCGTTCAGCACGACGGTCACCGAGGCGCAGGCCGAACAGGAGGCCCTCGCCGAGCACAAGGCCAGTGCCGAAGCACGCAAGTCAGCAGCCGAGACAGAGCGCGGCGTCGCCTACGATCTCGTCTACCTCTACGAGAAGCGCGCAGCCGAGCTCCGGATCGCCGATGCGCGAGACCAGTTCAATGAGGCCGATCGGGCGGTCACCGAAGCAGGTGCTCTGGTGGCAGCATGGGAGGCCACCGAGCGCCTGGCGGCCAGAGCCGAAGCTAAGCAGGCCCTCGACGTCACCCGGCGCGAGGCCGAGGACGAACGCGCCCAAAGCGAACCACAGCGCCGCGAGCACGACGAGCACACCGCGCGCCTTCGGCACCGGCTCACGGGCCTCGCCGAGGAACACGACGCGCGTGCCAAGACCGCCGACGATGACGCCACGGAAGCGGCCGAGAAACGCGAGGGTCACCTCCGCGCGACGGCGGATGCGCGAGGCGCGGCATCAGCGGCCGACAAGGACATCGCCAGGGCTCGCGCCGATCTCGACCGACTGGCCGCGGATCTTCGCGCGGCGGTCCGCGAGGGCGCACTGCCCACCGAGGCCACCGATCCGGCCGCCCACGACACCACCCTCAAGGTGCAACTGGAAGGGCTCGAGGGTGTCCTGGGGGAGATCCGGGCACGACGCGCCCAGCGGCCGGCCCTCCGCACCGAGCTGACCAACAAGATCGCTGTCCACACCGGCGAACGCACCCGACTCGACGGCGACCGCTCCACCCTGACCAGCGAACGCGAGACCCTCACACGCCGCGCCGACGAGCTCGCGGCGAACCGTCGCATCCAGGACCTGATCGAAGCCACCGACGACTCGCCGGTGAACCTGTGGGCGGAGGCCGACATACTCACCAGGCGGCTCTCGAACGCCATCGTTGACGTGGACGTCGAACTGGTCCGCCTGGAAGCGGAGCACCTCGACGACAAGCGCACCCTCGACGCTCACACACGGACAGGCCTGCTGCCCACGACACTGGACGCCGACCGCGTCCGCAGCACGCTCGCCGAACACGGCATCACCGCCGAAACAGGCTGGCAGCACCTGGGGACCCTCCTCCCGGAAAGCCGCCTCGCCGAAGCCCTCACCGACCCTCACCTCTCGCGAATCGGCATCGGCGTCGTCATCCCGACCGAGCAGCAACAGGCAGCCGTCACCGTTCTCGCCTCGGTCGGTGCCACCACCACAGCACTCGTCGGCGTCTACACCTCCCAGGCCGCCTCCGCCATCGCCGCTCACGGCCCGCAGGCCGCAGCCGCCGAGAACCCAGGGCCTGCCTGGACTGGACTGCACCGCGGGCTGATCGACGCTTCGTCCACCGACACGACCATCCGCCAGGTCACGGCCCGTACCGAGGCCCACACTGCCAAGCAAGCTGCCCTGACCGAGGCCAGGAGAGCGGACCGCCGCCTCCTGGACGCGGTCACCTCGTTCGTCGAGGAGTGCCCGGCCGACCACCTGCCGGCTCTCAGTCACCGCATCAACGACCTCGACCAGGCGATCACCGCCCACGACACCGCCCTGGGCAACACCAGGCAGGCGCTCGACGAGCTGAATCGCGCCGAGGCCGAGGACAGCGTCCTCCAGGACACCACTCAGGCCGATATCACCCGCATCGAAAAGGGCCGCACCCGACTCGCAGGCCTGGCCGAGCGGACCACTACCGCGGCAACCTGGCGAGACGACCTGCGCGACGCCGAAGGCCGCCGCGCCGCGGCAACCGAGCTTGCCGAACAACTCGAGGAACTGGCCAACACTGCCTTCGAGACAGCAACCCACAACAGGACGCTCGCCGAGAAGGAGCGGGAAGCCGTCGGCACGCTGCGCTCCGAGGCCGGCTCACTGATCTACCTCGACACCGAGCCGACCGTCGACGACGACCGACAGGCCCCGCTCGAAGCGCTCCGCAAGCGACACCGCGACGCCCAGCGTGCGTGGGAGGTCCAGGCCGCCCAGTCGGTTCTCGCCGAGCGCGAGAAGACACTCACCGAGACGATCGCCAAGGAGAACGCCGCCCTCACCCGTATTCCGCCCCAGACCCAGGCTCATGCGGCCGAGCTGCTGCGCACTGCGGATGGCCAGACCGCCGAGCAGCGTTCAGCAGCCCTTGCCGTCGCCCGGACCTCCGAGCGGGACGCGATCGACCAGCGAGGGCGGGCCGCCTCCGACATCGAACGGCACACCAACGCGCTCACGACCGTCGCGAAACGGCGTGCTGACCCGCCACGCCGTGCCCTGCCAGCCGAGCCGAGCAGCGCCGAGCACGCAGACGCCCTCGCCGCCGAACAGGAGCAGATCGGGCAGAGCACCGGCGAACGCAGGTCCGAAGCCGAGCGCGAACTCGCCGACCTCGAGAAGAAGAACAGCGAACTCAACGGCACGATCAGCTTCTTCAACCTCCTCACCGACGGCCTCCCCGAACCGGATCCGGACGGCGCGGCGGCGTTCACCGGCACCACGGCCCAGGCGCAGGAGCGCAAGCGCGACATCACCGCGCGGATCCGCACAGCCGAGCAAGGCAGCACCGAGGCAGCCGCCACCCGGACCAAGGCCGTTGCCGCCCTTCGAAGCCTCGGAGCCAAGTACCCCAACGTCGCGACGCCCGCCAAGGACCGCGTCCTCCACGACGCCGAGGAGACCCTGGCCAAGAACTCGCAGCAACTCGCCACCCAGCTCGCCCTGCGCGCGGACATGATCGACGGCGAACTCGCCGGCATCGCCAAGGACCAGGCGATCGTCACCAACTCCCTCGCCCGCCTGGTCGCCAACACCCTCGACACTCTGCGCAAGGCCGAGCGGTACTCGCGCGTCAACACCAAGACCGGCGGCTGGGCCGGCAAACAGATGCTGCGCATCGCCTTCGACGCACCCGCCAGCGACGCGGACCTGCGCACCTACGTCAACCGCGTCATCGAACGGCGGGTCACCCAAGGCGTCAAGCCTGAAGGACTGCCCCTCCTCAAGGAAGCTGTTCACGAGGCCGTCGGCCCCCGCGGCTTCACCGTCAAGGCACTCAAGCCTGCCCGCGACACCGTCGCCACCACCGAGGACATCACCCGCCTCGGCAAGTGGTCCGGAGGCGAGAAGCTCACCGTCTGCGTCGCGCTCTACTGCACCATCGCGGCACTGCGCGCCGCCAACGCCGGCCGCAAGGACCGATCCGGCGGGGTGCTGCTGCTCGACAACCCGATCGGCCGCGCATCCCACGGCGACCTCGTCCGCCTCCAGCGTGCCGTCGCGGCAGCACACAAGGTCCAGCTCATCTACACCACCGGCGTCAAGGACCCCAACGCGATCTCGCTCTTCCCCAACGTCATCCGCCTCGACAACCGCCCGGGCCGTACCCACAACCGCCGCTACATCGTCCCCGACACCCCCGCTTCCAGCAGCGAAGCCACAACCGGCTACATCACCGGAGCCCGCGTCGCCCACGACGAGACGGCGAACACCGACGGCGAGACGCCATGACCCGACCTCTCATCGACATCCTGTCCGCTCATATCGCCGAGCAACAGGGCCAGCGCGTCCAGGTCGACACCCTCCTGCGCCACGCAACCTCCGCCGACCCCACACTGCTCGGCGACCCGAGCGCACGAACCCGGCTCGCCGAAGCGCTCACCGAGCTCGCCACTGACGGCGCCATCCAACTCCCCAAGACTCCCACCGGCTGGGACCATCGCACCCAGCCGCCACTTCCCCGCTGGATCGGCAAGACAACGGTACGTCCCGCAACGACCCGGCCAGCAGACCGGGTCTGGCCACAAGCTCTTGAACACGCCGCTGCAGTCGCAACCCGCCCGGACGAACACGATCTTCTCGAACGCATCGCCCTCTGGCTGCGCGACAACCCCCACCCCGAACCCGCGCCCATCGAGGAACGCTCACTGGAGATCCTCGACGACGAGAAGGCACTCGCCGCCCACACCACCAAGCGCCTCTTCACCAGCGGCGCACTCAACCTCGACCTCCTGGCGTGCTACCCCACACCCGTACCGTTCCCGTCGCAGTACGTCCCCGGAACCGGTGAGCCACGCCTCCTCGTCGCCGAGAACAACGCCACCTTCCACTCCCTCCTCACCATCGCCCGCAGCCTCGACCCCACCAGCCGTCCTAACCTCCATATCGGCTGGGGTAGCGGAAACCAGTTCCCCGTCTCCATCACCGCCCTGACCCTCCTCGACCCCCGCCCTACAGCCGCCTACTACTTCGGAGACCTCGACGTCGCAGGACTGCGCATCGCAGCGAGCGCAGCCGCCACCGCCGAGCAGAACAACCTGCCCACCCTCCGCCCCGCCGCAGCCCTTTACCGCTGGCTGCTTGCCCACGGCACCCCACGTCCCGACAAGTCCAACAGCGGCATCAACGACCCGACGCCACTGATCACCTGGTTGCCTGACGACCTCCGCCCCGCAGCCGCGAACCTCATCGCCACCCGTCAGCGAATCCCGCAGGAACGACTCGGACTACGAGCCCTGCGAGCTGAGGCCGCGCTCCTCAGCCAGGCGGTCGGCTGACAACAGGCACCCGCCGAGTTACCGCAACCTGGGACGCACGCTGGCAGCCGAGGCCGTGCGTGAAGCCGACCGACACGCTCGCGGACCAGCCGCCCGTCCGGTGCCCGCCCCGCAGAAGTTGCCAAACGCCGCCCCACCTGGGGATTTACTCAAAGCACGGGCCGTCGAAGTGGGAGAAGCCCTACTCTCTCGTCATACACAAGGGGGCGAAGACTGGCATGGCGTCCGATGACGGAACCTCCCAGAACGGCGAGCTGAGCGCGGACGCCGCCGGCGGTGATGGCAGCGGGCTCGCGCTTCTAGCCGGGCTCGTTGTGCTCGGCGTCGTCGTACAGACCACAGCCTGGTTATGGGGACATCCCCTCGCCGCGGCGGCGACACTCGCAGGCACCGCCGTAGCGCTCCTCGGCCTGCGTGCCACACTTCGGCACACAGCCCTCGGCCCGCTTGTGCGCCAGTTCCTGCACCCGCTGTGGGCCCTGCTCCGCACCGGCATCGCCGCACGCCTCTCCCTTGCCCGAACGACCCTCACCGAGCGCGTCGACCAGTGGGCCCATCGACCGATGCGGCCGACAGCACCGCCTGAACCCGTCGCCTCGTACGCACGTCGCCCCTTCGGCTACACCCTGGAGGCGTTCCAGGCCGCCACGCCGCTCCGCTTCGAGGAGATGTGCCGCGAACTACTGGAGCGCGACGGCTTCACCAACACCGAACGGGTCGGCAGAGCCGGAGACCTCGGCGCTGACGTCATCGCCAACGACCACCTGGGCCGGCGCGTGGTCCTGCAGTGCAAGCGGTACGCGGCCCCAGTGAATTCGGAGGCGGTGCAGCGATTCAACGGCACTGCCCGGCCAGTGCACGGCGCAGCGGTCCCGATCGTCGTAGCGCTCAACGGCTTCACCGACCCTGCGGCGGCCTTCGCCACTCAGCAGCGACTGCACCTCGTCGACCGCGAGCGCCTTGCCCGCTGGGGTGCCGGCCAGCACCTCTACGACGTCCTCGACATCGACCGCGCCCCGGGACGGCGTGCCTGACCACCAGGGCACCGATGAGAAGTGCCAATTCCAGCCCTTTCGTAGCGACCGGCTGCAAGCGATTGAGCGGACGGCCCACGGTCGCAGGTTCGCGAGGTCACGCTTCTGCAAGATCTCCCTACACAAGGGCCACGGTCAGCCGATCTGCCGCTAGGGTCACCGTGGACGAACGGTGAGGGGGGCCTGTGCTGCCAGACTTCAACGATCACGGGTACCTGCCTCCTGGCCGCTACCGACTGACCATCACGCAGGCCGCTGACGTCTTCGTCCACGCGGAGCGGTTCCAGACCTCCACGACCCGAGCCCAGGTCTGGCAGGGATTTCAGGAGTACCTCTACCAGTTCATCCATCTGGAGCAGCAGTTCGCGCCTCTGTTGCAGGGCCGTGAACTCATCCACAGCGTCTGGCTGGGAGGCAGCTTCGTCAGTGCCAAGCAGGACCCTCACAACGTAGACGCCACACTGCTGATGAACCCCGACGCCGAGCGGGCCATCCGGGGCAACCCCGGCTCGAAATGGCTGACGACTGCCTTCAAGAGCTGGAAGGCTATGCAGGACCGGTACGGCGTCGCTCCTCTGCGGATCTCGTACGTGCCGGTGGCCAAGATGTTCCAGCCCCAGGACCTCACGGCCGAGGAGCTGGAGTACTTCCGCGACCGCGGCCGCTGGGACGACTGGTGGCAGCGATGCCGCCTGCCGGGTGAGGGGGAACCGAGCGTGCAGAGCGCCGCGCCGGTCCGAGGCTACGTGGAGGTGACACTGTGACGGCCGATTGGCGAGAGCAGATGCGCCGACTCCACGGCGAAAGCACCGCCCGCCGACTGCACGAGGTAGGCGCGGAGGACCGCGACGACGACCTCGTAGAAAGCGACCTGCGCCGAGCCAACCTCGACTACCTCCTGCGCTACGACCCCCACGCCCGAGCGGACGAAGAACTCCAGATCCGCCTCACTGGCGAGAACGCCGCCGCCGGGGCCCTGCAGTTCGACTGGGGCAACGCCCTGCTACGTCCGCTCCAGGACAGCGTCTCGGCGGCAGCTCACCGCCAGGTCGCCCTGGAGCTGACGGGCTTTTCCCGTGGCAGCACCGTCATGCACGTACGGCCCCGGCCAGCACCCGATCCCGAACCGGATTTCGACAGACTGTCGCTGGCCATCTCACCGGCCGACGCCGGGGTACGCGAACTCGTCAACCTGCTGCGCGCCCTCGAAGACGAGCAGGACGTCCGGGCCTGGAGCGAGATCCTCGACCCGGTCGACGCCGTCGTCAAAGCCCTCGACAGGTTCGACCTCGGTATGGGCCTGAAATGGCTCGCGTCCGACGGCGCCGTTCGCGCCGCCACCCTGACAGCCCGCGGCCGGGCCTACGTAGCCCGCCTGCGCGAGACCCACACCGCCGTCGACGTACAGCGCCTGTCCGGCCGGATCACCGAACTGCGCAGCTCCGGAGTGGTACGGATCAAAGCCGGCCTGTCGAAGAAGTCACCTGCCTGGGACGTGAAGTTCGACGACCCTGACCAGCTCTTCGCCATGCGTCTCGCGCTGGGAGACCAAGTCCGTTTCGTCGTCGAGCAACGCCGCACGTTCGACGCGATGAGCCGCACCCGTGCGACCGATTACCGCTTCCTCGACATCGACCCTGGGCCCGAAGCCCTACCTGGCAGCTGACCAAGATCCGCTATGCGTGCCCGGGAACGACCCAGTCCGGCGGCTCAGGAACCCGGATCGGCTCGTCTGCCCGACGCTGGCCGGATGTGCGAACGACTTCAGGTACTCGTCGGTGCTGCTGGGTCCGCGTCTCCGGATCTACGCGGCCAGACGGGCGACCAGGACGGTCGTGGCGACGCTGTCTTCGTGGTGGGCGTCGGCGCGGTCGAGTGCGGCGGAGAGCGCTTTGACGGCGTCATCGGCGGAGTCCTTGAGGAGGTGGCCGTAGAGATCGGCGGTGATGGCGAGGTTGGCGTGGCGCAGGGTCTTGGAGACGATGGCGAGGGGGATGCCGACGGCGATCATGATGCTGGCGGCGGTGTGGCGCAGGTCGTGCAGGCCGATGACGGGGAGGCCGAGTTCGGCAGTGCGCTTGCGGAGCTGGTCCAGCACCCACTGCGGGCGGAGCGGCGAGCCGTCCGGGCGGGCGAAGACCAGACCTTCGAGGCGGCTGTCGGGGTGGGCGGCCATCTGGAGGTCGGCCTGGCGGTGGAGGGCGGCCATGGCTCTGGGGGCGAGGCTGACCCAGGCGCGGCTGGCCTCGGTCTTGGGCTCGCCGAGGTGGATCTTCCCGTTGTTCACGGCGGTCAGTGTCCAGCGGACGTAGAGCTTCCGGTCCATGAGGTGGACGTCGGACCAGTGCAGGGCGAGGATCTCGCCGCGGCGCATGCCGGTGCCGAGCATGACCTCGAACAGGTCGGTGAGGTGGTCGGCGTAGTGCTCGGCGTTGTGCCGCAGGAAGGCTGCGGCCTGGTCCGGGGCCCAGCAGGTGCGCACCACGGCACGGGGCTTGGGCGGCACGGAGTACTTGGCCGGGTTGTAGCGCAGCCGCCACGTCCGCACCGCGTGGTTCAGGGCGTTGCGCAGCATGGCCACCGCGTGGTGCACGGTGGTGCGCCCGCGGCCGGCGGCGAGCTGCCTGCTCACCCAGGCATCGATGTGCTTGGGCCGCAGGTCGACGAGCAGCGTACCGCCGAGCGCAGGCACCAGGTCGCGCTCGATGCACGCCCGGTAGCCCGCCCAGGTGTTCGGCGCCAGCGCCGGCCGCTTCGCCTCCAGCCACTCGTACAGGAACAGCCCGACGCGCAGCGTCCGGTCCTCGTACACGCCCCGGTACTCGGCATCCAGCACCCGCGCCATCTCCCGGGCCGCCTCCGCCCGGCTGGCGAACCCGCCCCGCCGCCGAGTCCGGCGCTTGCCGTCCTCCCGGGCCAGGTCCACCGCGTACGTCCACCGGCCATGCGCGGTATCGGCGGCCAGCCGCGGACACCACGAACCCAACTGCTTCCTGTTCCCGTCCTGACACCCGCACCGGCGGTACACGCGACCACGCTGGAGACGCTGCGCCATGGATTCCTCCTCGAACCAAGTGGTGATGACCCCTCCAGGGTTGCCGGGAGTGTGAGCGTGTCGGCAGAGCGTACGGAGCAGGGCGTGGAGCACGGCAAGATCGACCAGCCGGGACGCGCGCCCAACGACACACCGCCAGGCTGATCACGATTCGCGGCCAATGGGTAGGCCAGCCTGATCACGCAGCGCCGGGACTCCTCGGCACGCAGTCCGGAGAAGCGGTTGTCAACAGGAGTGGGCAGTCCGATGGGCAGCCGTGCGTTGTGGGGCTTGCACAACCTGGGGCGCCCACTGCGCGGTGGCGCCGAGCGCGAAACCTGTCCCTGGAAGGGCCACCGTGACGGCCATTGGTTGAGAGGTCATCCCGAGATCGCGGTGAATTCGGAGTCTTTTGAGGCAATTCCAACCCAGCCTTCGGCTGAGCTGGTTCGACTTCTCTCGACGACGGCGGATGGAGGTTCTCTCGGCGCCCTGGTGTAATTGCTGGATCTGTCGTCAGAGTGGCGCTACCCTGAACACATGAGCGCCACCCAGACCCTCTATCAGCCCCCTGACCTGGGGACCAGCTGGGGACCACACGTCCCGCGCGTAGCTGCACGAGGTGCGCGCAGTGCATTTGTTTGCGCGCGTACGATGCGCAGCCGGGCGCATTTTTGGCAGGAAAGGGGAAACCCTTCCTAACTGGGGGTCAAGGGGTCGCAGGTTCAAATCCTGTCGTCCCGACAGTGATGTCGGTTGTGAGAGCCGGTACTTGGGAAACCGAGTGCCGGCTCTTCTTGTTGTGGCGTCAGCTGGTGGTCGCATTGTGGTCGCCGGGCCACATCGGCCAGGGCGCTGACGGCTCGGCTGTTCGGGGCTGCTGGTGGGCGGGCAGTTGCTGGTGGGGGCGTGGGTTCTGGTGCCAGGGGGCCGGGCCCGACAGCTGGGTCGGCCGAGGACGGCGAGGTCGGCGTAGAGGGGGTCGGTGACGTGGGTGAAGCGCAGGAAGCGGGCGGTCTGCTCCTCGGTCCGCAGGCGCCTGGGGGCTGAGGCGTTTGGTGGGGTTGCGGGCGAGCCGGCCGTCGTGGACGGCGGTGGACAGGGTGTTGGAGAGGGTGTTGGAGAGGGTGGCCAGGATCCGGTAGACGGTGACCTTGCCGCGGCCCCGGCGCAGTTGCGTGGTGACGAAGGCCTGCAGGTGCTGGTGGGTGAGGTCGACCAGCGGGATCGTGCCGAGGGCGGGAATCAGGCCCTGTTCGGCGTAGGCGCGGTAGCGGGCCATGGTGGTGGGCTTGAGGCGCGGCTCCTTCTCGTCGAACCAGATGCCGCAGCGCGGTGCGGGCGTCGATCTCGTCGGGGAAGCCGGCGCGGCGGACGGTGCGGCGGTGGCCGTCGACGGGGCGGAGTGGTGATCGCCTCGAAGGGGCGAGCGCACGGATCTTTCCCTTCCCGTGTGCGCCCGCGAGGCGATCACCGTGCGACCAGCCGGCCACGAGAATACTGGCTGACCTGCGGTTCTCTCTTGGCCGGCGGCGAAGGGAGAACCGCAGGTCAGCCGGGTTTCGCCGGGTGTGCTGCCGCCCGGGGCTCGGTCAGAGGAGACGGACGCCGTTCGCGGCGGCGGCGTCGCGAAGGAGCTGCGCGAAGCGGTCCCGGCTGCGCCTCTGGTGCTCCTCGGCCTGTTCGTCGTCCCAGTCCTCGGCGTCGCCGAGGTCTTCGTCCGTGTCGAGGTCGTCGTACTCGCTGTGGAGGGGCCACCAGTCGTGGATGCCGGTGAGGAGGTCTTCGAGGAGGTCGCGGGCGGGAGCTTGGGGTCGAGGAGGGTGAGGCGAAGGCCGGTGTCCTCCGGGTCGGCCTCCTCGTCGGCGTATTCGGTGAGGGCGTCCTCAAGGTTCTCGAGTTGTTCGCGTAGGCCGGCGGGGTCGGGGAGGAGACCGTCGGCGACGTGCATGGCGTGACGGACGAGGCCGGTGACGACGTCGTCCGGGGTGGCACCGTCCTTGATGAGGCCGAGGACGAGGGTGGGGGTCTCGTGGGGGAGGGCCTCGATGTTGTCGGCTTCCAGAACCACCTGGGCGGGGTCGTCGCCGGAGGCCTCTGCGGTGACCTCGGGCGCGGTGGCCAGCCAGTGCGCCGCCGCGACGGCCGCCGCGGTCGGGTCGACGGCCGAGAAGAGCTCCACCGACCCGGACGGGTTCTGCTCCAGCAGTCGGTCGGCGGCGACGATCCGGACGGGGGAGGCGTCCTCGCGACTGAGTAGGACGGCCTGCTGCGCGCGTCCGGCCAGGTCGCCGAGGTCGGCGCCCTCCACGGCGGCGAGTTCGGCGGAGGTCTGGGCGAGGGCGCGCTCGGTGAGTTCGGGGCTGTCGAGGTGGTGGAGGACGCGTCCGACCTGGTGGGGGGATTCGAGCAGGCGACTGCAGGAGACGACCATCGAGCCGCCGCTGGGGAGGTTCGGTTTGGCGATCGCGTCCGGGACCTTGGCGAAGGCCTTGCGCTCCTCCTCGCGGTGCCAGCCTTCGGTGTTGGGTTCCAAGGAGTGGCCGGTTGCCCCGGCGGGGCGGGGCAGCACGGCAGCCGCGGGACCGGGCGGGGCATCCCGCCGCGACTCGACGCCGCAGTGAGCGAATACCCAGCGCCATCGGTTGTACACTCCAAGCGACCTGGCGTGATCTTCGACGGGAGACCCCTCATGCGCATCCGTCGGGCGGCCATCATCGCCGCCACCGGCCTGCTCCCCTTCGCCCTGGCCTTCCCCACCCCCGCGAGCGCCGCCACCGGCGACTTCCTCTACAAGGTCGGCCGCGGTGCTCCGGCCGGGCTCGTCGACCCGGAGAGCGAAAAGTGCATCGACCTGCCCGGGGCGACCGATGAGGACCCGGCCTTCGCACCCGAGAACTTCACCACCTCGACGGCCGTGGTGTTCCTCGAGTCCGGCTGCAGGGGCGACGTGTACCGCGTGATGAAGCCGGGCGCGAAGCTTGGCAACCGGCTGCACCTCCGCTCCGTCCTCTTCTCCTGAGCGCACCACAGGATCGACCGTCACCGTCCCGGCGGGCCGGGCCGGGCCGGGCCGGGCCGTGTCGGTGCGGGTGGATACCGTCGAGGGCAGCAGGGCCTGTTGCCGGGGCCCGGGATCAGGGAGAGGGTGGTGGGGACGAGCGCCAGGCCTGCCGAACGCGGGCGCGGGGATTGATCGTCTCGGGTGGCCGCCGATGGACACGGCGCAGGAACTGCGGGCCGCGCTGCGCGCCGACCACGGCTTCCCCGGGGACGCCGAGCGCCTGGACGCCGAACTCGCCGCCCAACTGCTGCACCGTCTGCCGGTCGACCTTCTCGATCAGGTCGAGGAGGTCCCCGCCGTCCCGCGACGCACCAGAGGACATCCTGGAGCGTGGCGACAACAGGGCCGGGTTGTGCCCGGGGCCATGATGCCGGCAGCCGTGTGCCGTAGGTCGTGCAGCCCGATCCGGGGCAGGCCCAGCTCGGCGGTGCGTTTGCTGAGCTGGTCGAGGACCCACTGGGGCCGCAGGGGTGACCCGTCCGCGTGGGCGAGGACCAGGCCTTCCAACCGGCCCGTCGGGTGGGCGTTCATCTGGATTGCGGCTTGGCGGTGGAGAGCGGCCGTGACCCAGGGGGAGAGGCTGATCCAGGCGTGGCCGGCCTCGGTCTTCGGCTGGTCGAAGTGGAGGTCGCCGTTGTCCATGCGGACAGGGTCCAGCGGACGAACAGCTTGCGGTCCATGAGGTGGATGTCCGACCAGTGCGGGTGTCAGGAACTCACCGCGGCGCATGCCGGTACCGGGCAGGACCTCGAACAGGTCTCCCGCCCTCGTCCCGGCACCCGCACTGCCGGTACACCCTGCACACCGCCCGGAAGATCACCATCCGCATCCGGTGGGTCGCCGAACTTGATCCGCCCGGGCTGGCGAGTGGCAGCGAAGGGTGTCCCGGCCGACCGGCAGGCGGTGTGGGACCTCGGATTCCGTGTCCTCTCCCCACGGGCGCTGCCCACCGCGTGGCCGAGAGGACACGGGACCGGAAACCGGCAGGTGAATCGCCGCTGCCCGAGCCAAGGGTCGTCCCGCAGCGGCGGGACGCAAGTGAGATGACCTCTCGTGCCATCGGTGTGCTCGCGACCACCGGCAACGCCCCGCGGCCCGGCAACGCCCATGTGGACACGGTGGGCGGCGACGACCAGCGTGTGCTGGCGGTGTTGGGAATCCAGGAAGGAACCGGCCGGCCCCGGGCGCTCGCCGAAGGCCTGGCAGGTGAGGGGGCGGCGAAAAGGTTGGTCTGCAGGGCCGACGGAGCCGGGTAACGTCTTTGTTATGTTCTTCCAGACGCCGACTTGCGAGTGAGTGCGTGATGGGCCCCTGCCGGCGTCCTTCGATGCCGCCGCCCGTCCTCCACCGATGAATCCGTAGATCACTTCACTTCACCACCGGGAGAACCCGCGACCGTGAGCAAGAACATTAACAACCCCGTGGGCATGGGCGGCGGCCAGCGCAAGAGGCAGTCCCGCGCCGAACGGCAGAACAATGGTCCGCACCGCAACCTCGACCGCCAGGGTGCAGCCGACCAGAAGGCGGAACTGGTGCGCAAGATGCGCGAGAAGGCAGGAACGGTTGAGGGCGCCGGGCAGGCCGGCGGCGACACCGTACAGGGCTGACGCACCGCCGCCGCAGCGCGGTACCGCACGGGGCAGGGCTCGGACCGCGACGCGCGGTCCGAGCCCTGCTGCCGTACCGGGCGCGGCCGGTCCCGCTCGGCTTTTGGCCGACCACCCGCGTCTCAGCTCAGCTGACCACCCCTGGGGCAGCCGCAGAATCGGCAGCCCCGTCATCGCCACCACCCCGAGCTGAACCAGCAGCTCGGCACGTCCCCGTGCCCAGCCCGGGCAGCACCGCAGCCGGCGGCGGCAGAGGATGGGGACACGAGAGCGCGGCGAGGATCCGGTGGACGGTGACCTTGCCGCGGCCTCGGCGCAGCTGGGTGGTGACGAACACGGCCAGGTGCTGGCGGGTGAGGTCGATCAGGGGGATCGCGCCGAGGGCGGGGATCAGGTCCTGTTCGGTGTAGGCGCGGTAGCGGGCCATGGTGGTGGGCGTGAGGCGGAGTCCCTTCTCGTCCAGCCAGTCCCGCAGGTAGTCGGCGGTGCGCTGTCTGGGGTCGGTGATGACGCACAGGGCCAGGCCCTGGTTGAAGCGCCGCAGTGCGGTGCGGGCGTCGAGTTCGTCGGGGAAGCCGGCCCGGCGGATGGCGCGGCGGTGGCTGTCGGGGGCCCCGTCGAGGACCAGGGCGAGCGGTATCCGCTCATCGGCTGCAACGGGCGTCCCAAGGACCGGCGCCTGGACCTGGAACAGGTCCAGACCGGGCTCGCGGTGTCCGCCGACGGCGGCATCCCCGTGCGTTCCCGCGTCTTCAGCGCCGCGGCCGAGGTCGGCCAGGTCGTCGCAGCGATGAATGACCTCAAAGCGATGGCCGGCACCCACGAGTTCCTGATGGTCGCGGACTTCAAACCGGTGTCCCACTCCAACATCGCGGCTGTGCTGGAGTCCGGGGTGGAGTTCATCGCGCCCGTCCCGGCCGCGCAGATCAAGGACGAGGTCTAGGCGGTCCTGGACCCGCGGCCGGCCGAGCCCGTCGACTGGGTGCCCCAGCGCGACGAGCGGAAACCGGAGACAGAACGGGAGGCCGGCAGGTCTTCGACCGGATGTGTGCCGGCCAGACGAGCCCCGCGTCCGCCGGGCCGAGCACCAGCGCGTTACGGCAGGCCCGTCGGCGTCTCCGTTGAAGGCGCTGTTCGACCTGGTCCGTGGCCCGGTGGCCACGACGGGGCCGCAGGGACGGTGGCGCACGATCCCGGTGGTGGCGGTCGACGGCACGCTGCTTCCGGTGCCGGACGCCTCGGCAAACAACCATTACGCAGAGTGATCATTATGTCGATCCCCATACAGCGTCAGCATGGTCTGACCTTGTGGGACGGCTCCTTCATCAACTTCCGTGATTTCGCCTTCCCGGACGGCGAAGGACACGGCTACCGCCGGGTGGACATCAAGCGCTTCCGCCTCCTCGGGGACCCGCCCGACGACCGGGCCGGCTGGCGGCCCTGATCGCCCACCCGGAGTTCAGCGGCACTTACGACGGCGCCGGCACCTGGACCGAGCCGCGCCACGGCCAGTGGTGGTCCGACCGCATCACCCCGGCCGTGTACGAGTCGCTCGACGCCCTGGCGGCCGCCGCGGTCATCCGCTCCTGGGCCGCCGACGGAGCCGCCACCCCCGTCGGCCTCGACACCCGGCTGACCACGGACGTCTGCACCCCGATCCGCAACGCCACCAGCCGCTACCTCCTCGGCGAGCTGTCCGAGGACGCGTGCCTTGACTACGGCCCGGTCCACGTCGAGTTCCACGAACCGGTGCTCATCGAGCGCCGGATGGGCGTGCTCACCCTCCTGGTCGCCGCCGCCGACTGACCCGGTGGCCTGGGCGAGCCCAGGCGCGAGGCGTGGCGGCACCGGTACCGCCACGCCTCGGCCGACGGCACGACCGGGGCGACGACCAGGGCGCTCCGGAGGGAACGGCCGACCGCCGGGGCCGTAGCCGGTGTCAGCTGAAGAGGACGGACCGGAGATGCAGACGGTTCCCGAGCCTCGTGCCCGGCACCATGGTGCGGAAGACGTCACCCGCGCAGTCGGCTTCGAGGAAGGCCACGGCGGTCGACGTGGTGAGGTTCCAAGGCGCGAAGGCCGGATCATCCTCGGTCGCCCCGGGGATGTTGATGCATTCCGCGCTCTGGGGATTGACGAGCAGGCCCGGGAGGCCGCGGCCGTGCTGGTACTCGAATGCGCCGCTGGCGGCGCTGGCGGGGGTGGGAATGGACAGGAGGAGAGTGAGCACGCCGACCGTGGTGACGGCGGCCTGACGAAGGCGCATGGACGGGCCCTTCGGGACGGATACTCGCGGTACCGGGTGATTGGTATGACATCACCCTAGAAGAGCAGAAAGGGACGAAACGTTTCTTCTGGGTGGGCGTCCGTGTCGCCGTTCGGCGGTGGCAGCCCCGAGGATTCCGCATCCGATCCGTGGGGCGAGCCCTGGACCCGCAGGTGCTCGCGCAGGGTGATCGGCGCGAATCAACTCGGTGGCAGGCCGCTGGCGGTGAAAGGCCGGCCCGAGAGCCTCCACCGGGTGGTCGTGATCGGCAACGTGGCCACCCTTCCGCCGGCGCGCGGGCGCGGCGCGGCGGGGGCGTGCGTCGCGCAGCTGTTGCCGCCTGCTGCGCGAGGACGGCGTCGACCGGTCGGGCTCAACGTGCACGCCGACCACGCCACCGCGCGGGGGCTGTGCGAGCGGCTGGGCTTCACCGTGTCCGCCGCCTTCGAGGAGGCCGTGTTCAGCGCGCGGTGACGACGCGTCAGGTGGGGACGCGCCCCACGGGAGTCCGCTCGGGGCGGCGGGAGCCGGGGTCGGGGGCGGGCCGCTACGCTCGGGCGCAGGCAACCCCTTTCGAGCCGGTGGACGCCGGGTGAGGGCGGTGCGGCGATGTGGCCGCGGATCGACGGCATGCGCTCCCTTGAGCTGGGCACTCCGGACGGGATGCGGACCTGGCTGAACTCCCTGGTGCTGAGCGGGGCGAAGACCACCACCACCGGCCTGTTCGGGGAGTACGCCGAGCAGGGCGAGGAGTTGGAGCACGTCGGCGAGCGGCTGGCCCTGCTGGACGACCGCGGCCGGCCGGTCGGGGTCGTCGAGATCACCGCGGTGGAGGTGCGGCCCTTCGGCGAGGTGGGCTGGGAGCACGCGGCGGCCGAGGGCGAGGGCGACGCGTCCCTGGAGGAGTGGCGCGCGGGCCACCGCGGCTACTGGCATCGGCTGGGCAGCACGGTCGGGGACGACACCGCCGTGGCCTGCCTGGCCTTCCGTCTGGTCGGCACGGCGGGGCAGGCGCAGGGCCCGTCCGGCCGGACGGCCTCCTGAGGCGTTTCTCCTTGCCGGGTCGGGCAGTCGCCGTCGCCCAGCGGGCCGCACTCGGCCTTGCGGCCGTCCTCGTCCGGTCCTGCGGACGGCCGAGGAGACCGGCCTCTTCCGGCGGGAGGCGTCCTTCCGGTCGCCCCTGTCGGGCTTCGGGACTCACTCGGACGGGTTGGGGGAGGGGGTGGCTGCGGCGTGGCCGCCGGGGTGTCGGGCGTGCGCGCGGTACGCCTTCCCTGCACACGTTCCCGCACGGAATCGGGTACCCCCCCATGACTCTCCGCCGTCTGGCGCAGGCCGCTCTGGTCCTCGCCCTGGCCTGCCCGCTCGTTCCCGCCGCCCCCGCGCTGGCCGCCGCTCCGGTCGTCCGGGCGGTCATCCAGCCCCCGCTGCCCGTCCAGGACTTCCCGGAGCGGGTCGAACAGGCCTGCCGCATCTGGGAAAGCCTTGAGTGGCCCACCAGCCTCCGCCCGGTCGACTTCCGGATTCCCGGCCCGGAGTTCATCCGCGGCAGCAACCCGTACGGCAACCGCAGCGGGGACCTCCCGGCTGGCGGCGCGTACCACGAGTACGACGTCAACCCCCGCCCGAAGCCCACCACCCACCGGGACGCCGAGCGCCTGGTCCGCGACGAGCGCACCTCGCAGACCTGGTACAGCGCCGACCACTACGCCAACTTCCGCGAGATCTCCGAAGGCTGCTGACGCGCCCGCAGCGCCCGAGGCCCTGCTCGGTCCGGCCCGGTGGGACCTCCCGCCGGGCCGTCCGTCCTTGGCCGGGTGACGTTGTGGCGATTGCCCTCAGCGCGCGTCACGGCGAGCGGAGTGCCGCAACGATCCACGATCACATGGTGTTCGGAGCCGGGACGGGCGCGGTCGACGGGCGAGGGGCCGACAAGGTCCCCCCTTTGAGGGCCCGGACGTGAGAGCCGTCCACGGCGCAGTCGTCCAGGTCCAGCAGGTCCGCGCGGTGCAGTTCGGTCAGCAGCGCGGCGTGCAGGCGAGGCCAGGCGTCGGCCCGGTCCGGTCCCGCAGCCGGCGCCAGGCCGTGACTCCGGAGCGGCCCACTGTCTGCACGGGGACATCGCGCCATGCGACACCGGTCCGCAGCAGGTAGATGATGCCGGCAAGCGCCGCCCGGTCCGGGACTCGTAGTCGCCCGGGGTGTCGGTGGCGTCGTTCTGGAGCGGGCGGCAGCAGTAAAGCCACCCGCTCCCGCAGGTCGTTCGGGACAAGATCGACACGCACTCCGGATACCCTGCCGACCAAGATCGTCGAGCGCAGGAGTGCAGCTCGACTCGAGCGGCTGACCCTTGCCCGCAGCGGCTTCGGCTTCACCTGGCCCGCTGCCTTCCCGCTCGCCCGCATCGACCGCGTCCTGACCCGCGACCTGTCCGCCACCACCTGGACCCTGCCTGCCACGGCCAGCGACCACCTTCCCCTGGCGGGGAGGATCCGGGCCTGAAGCACGGTGCGGGAGGTTCTCCGGGTTGGCAGGCGGGAGTGCGGTCCGACCCGCCGGTTCACGTCGTTCGGGCGAGGTCGTGCAGGTGGGCGACGGCCTGCACGGCGTGACGCAGGGCCGTCGCCCTGCCGACGGCAGTCGCGGAGGGACCCGCCGACGGTCGCGGCCGGTGCGGTCACCAGAACCGGGCGAGGGCGCTGTCCTTGAACGGCTGCGGGGAGACGTCCAGGTCCCCGGAGAACGGACGGTCGAGGACGAGCACCAGCAGCAGGCTGAAACCGACGAGCGCGGCCACCGACCCGACGAACAGGATCCGCGCCCGCCGGCTGCGGACGCCGTACAGCAGGGTGACCAGCATGATCACCGCCGCGCCGCCGAAGATCAGCATCTGTAGGAGGACCGGGAGCTGGTCGCGGCTGTCGGCGATCCTGGTACGGCGGTAGGCGGCGACTTCGTTGAGGCTGTCCAGGGCCTTGGCGTAGAAGGCCTGCTCGGCGTTCGTCCGCGGCTCGTAGTCGGCGAGGGCCCGGTACATCGCGTCGACGGATCGGGTGGTCACCGCGGAGTCGCCGTCACCGGCCCGCATCAGCGGCCACTGGTCCTCGACCACCGCGTGGACGTAGCCGCCGACGGCCGCCTGGACGGCGTCCCGCGGGCCGGGAGGGAAGCACTCGGCATCGCGGACGATCTGTGAGACCGCACTGGCCTCGCTGGAGACGACCGTGCCCGCGTCCTGCAGATCGGTCCACAGGTTGACGATCACGAAGGCCAGGATGATGCCGTAGATGGCGCCGAACATGCCCAGCACCACCCCGACCATGTCGTTGTTCTCGCCGTCCGCCAGCGCCGGGAACCAGCGCATGGCCAGCACACTTCCGGCCACCGCGAGCAGCACGGTACCGCCGACCACGAGCAGCGCGAGGACGGCGGTCGGGAGGTGGTTCAACAGCCAGAGTTCCACGTTGCTCCTCACCTCTGTGGGCCGGGGAAGGACGGTCCGGCCGCCCACCGCCAACGCGAGGTGCGCGTGGAGCGCGCGGGTTCGGCCTGCCCGGTGCCGCACGGCCGGGAGCGGGCACCCCAGCATGGCCTCCGGCCGCCGCCCGACGGTCCAGGCCCCGCCAGATGCGGCGACGTGTCACCCCGATCAGGTGAACCCGGCCGCCTGGTCCCGGGTGGGGTGTCCGGCAGCCGCCCGGGTACTGCGCCGACCTGCGGGGAGCCCCGAGTCCAGGGTCGCCGGGACCGGTGCCGTGGTGGCCGCAGTGTCCCGGCTCCGGACGGACGTCGGCCCACGGCGGGCGCGGCCCCTTGCTCGATGGAGTGACCACGAACCGCCGGCCGCGCGGAAGTGTTCCGTCGCACGGAGGATGGACTTCGGGCGCAGCCGCACGACTTCGCCCGAACGTTCCACCCTGCAGGAAGGAAGCGGAAGTGACGCACGAGAGCTCGCCGCACTAGGACCGGGCGTCTGGGCCTGGTGGTCGGCGCGGCCTTCATGGCCGCCCTGGTCCCCGCGACGACGGCCCAGGCGGCTCTGCCGTCGAACTCCGACCTGGAAGTGGTCCGCATCGACCCGGACCCGGTTGCGCCGGGCGGTACGACGACATTGGTCGTGGCGGGCGGCGAAGGCGCGGGCGTCTCGGGTGAAGCCGTTGAGTCCGATCATGACGGGTACGTCGGCGTGGTGTTCGGGGCGGGGGGTGCCGTTGAAGGTCTGGACGTCCCGGGAGCCGACCGGTCTGGCGCAGTGCTTGCACTGCACGACCACCTTGCGGCCGAGGTGGTCCCAGGCGACGACGTCCGCGCCGAGGTCTCCGGCGCGGTCCGAGTGCTGGAGCCCGGTGAAGCCGTCGCGGACGAGCAGGGCGGCGCACGCCCGCTCGAACTCCGTGGCCTCCAAAACGTCCAGATGGCGCATCCCGTACCTCAGGACGGCCGGGGCCTCGTCGTCGAAGTCGTCGTCCAGGTAACGGACGTACCTGCGCGGGGCGAGGAAGCGGGCGGCGAGCAGGACGGGAACCAGCACGAGCGGGGCGGCGATCAGAGCCGACCACCAGGGGCGATCGGTGATCCAGCCCCAGACGTCGACGCTGAGCCGGCGCCAGAAGGAGGTGCTCAGCCACTGCCGGACCACCTTGGCGACGGCGATGGCGAGTACCGCCCAGGCGATGGCTTTCAGCAGCGGATCGAAGGTGCCGTCATGGCGCACTGTGCGGCCTCTCCTGTACCTCGGGTGCTGGCGCCGGAACGGCCGGGCTGCGGGGCCTGCTCCCGCTCGTTCCCCCTGCGGGAGATGAGCGACGGCTACCGCACC
This sequence comes from Kitasatospora sp. NPDC002965, assembly GCF_040611255.1. NCBI lineage: Bacteria > Bacillati > Actinomycetota > Actinomycetes > Kitasatosporales > Streptomycetaceae > Kitasatospora > Kitasatospora sp. NPDC002965. Next base: position 74,332 of record NZ_JBEXNT010000023.1, read on the forward strand.
GTCGCCGCGCTCGTGGTCGACATCCTCAAGCAGCTCCACGACGCGGCGGGGTGGTCAGCCCGGCTGAACGGAAAGGGTCTGCCGGTGTAGGCCGGTAGCGACTGGATGATGTTGCACAGCGATGAGGGTTCTGGCCCCTCGGAGTCGCCCCCCGCGGAGGGAAGCTCCAAACCGCTTCCTGCTGCGTCGGCTGAAGACCGTCGCGGTGAGGGTCGGAGGAAGAGGTGCTCTTGAAAGGGTGTAGCCGGCCCGGCTCCCGCCTCGGATACCGTGTTCCTCGACGGGGTGCCATAACGGATGTGACACCCCCCACCGGAGGTAAGTCAGCGTATGAGTTCAAAGCGCAGCAAGAATCCAGCCCTGCCCGTACTCGACGACGCATTCCGACTCGCGTCGGTCAAGGACGCCGAGGAGTCCACCCGTGACTTGGCCGCGCGGCTGGCCACCACCGAGCTGCGCCGCGCCTCCCACCCGGGCCGGGTCACCTGGGAGCCCACCGATCAGGCCGAGCCCGTACCGGTCCCGCCGAGTGTGGTCGACGGTGACGGGGACCTGTGGCTGCGGGACCGGGGTACCGGCACCTGGACCATGCCCGAGTTCAACCCGAAGGATTTCCCGGCCCGCTGTGGCGAGGTTCTGACGTGGAACGAGCTTGCCTGCGAGTACGGCCCGCTGACCGCACTGGCCGACGACCGCCGCATCGGCGGCGGCCGGCGCTGACCGCGCAGCCCTCCGGGACGACCGCACCCCTGAAGCGCCCGTTGCGGGTAGCCGGGAGCTCCAGCTCACCGCCGAGCCCGACGATGGCGGCGAGCAGGTGAGCGTGGTGGTTGGCGTGCGGCGGCCTTGAGCAACGCGGGGCGGCCCTGGCACCACCCGACGTCCTCGGTCCGGCCGGCGTCGGTGGCCCAGCCGGGTAGCGGCCGGCCTTCGGTTGCCGTGGTGGGCGCGCGGCCCGGCTCGCCGATCGACTGCTGCCAGCCGGCCGACTGCCCGAGCAGGGCCACGCCTGGCAGCTTGTCGACGGCGGCCGCCGGGCCGAGAGGTCGGCGATCAGTCCGCCGTGGCGATCAGCGGCTGGAGCAGGATGTCGGGTTGGGCGCGCTGGAAGGCGTTCAGCTGCCATTTGTCGGCGAACAAGGCCAGCAGCGCGTCATCCGAGCGGCGGGTGAGCACCTCGCCGCTGATCAGGCGGGCTTTGGCCAGGGCAGCGGCGCCCTCGGCGTCAGTGATCCGGGCCAAGCGGTAGGAGAGCTGGTCGAGGGCGATTGGGGAAGAGAACTCGTGCTCCATCCGGTGCAGGATCACATCGAACTGCATCGGGCCGACCGCAGCCATGACCGGCGCCTGGTCGCCACGCCGGTCGGAGACCAGCACCTGGATCACGCCTTCCTCGTCGAGTTGGGCGACGCCCTTGCGGAACTGCTTGGACCGGCTGATGTCCTTGGGCCGTGCCACCGCGAAGTACTCGGGGGCGAAGGCGGGCAGCGGGGGAAACTCGGTCTTCTTGCCGGTGAAGAGGGTGTCGCCGACCCGCAGCGCGCTCGCGTTGATCAGGCCGACCACATCGCCGGGGTACGCGGTGTCGACCACGGTGCGCTCGGCTCCGAAGACGGTGTGCGCGTACTTGGTTGCGAACGAGCGGCCGCTGGCCGCCCGGGTGACGTGCATACCGCGCTCGAAGACGCCGGAGCAGACTCGGACGAAGGCGATCCGGTCGCGATGGGCCGGGTCCATGTTCGCCTGGATCTTGAACACCAGGCCGGAGAACTCCTCGCCGACCTCGCGGCTGCCGCCCTTGGCCAGCCGGCGGGGCCCGGGAGCCGGAGCGAGGTCGACCACGGCGTCCAGCAGGAGCTTCACACCTATGTTGGTCAGCGCGGCGCCGAAGAAGACCGGGCTGATCTTGCCGGCCTCGAAGGCCTCCTGGTCGTAGCCGGGGCCGGACGAGAGCACCAGCTCCAGCTCCTCCAGCGCGGTCGTCCAGGCTTCGCCCTCCTGCTCGGCGGCCTGCTCGGAGGTGAGCTGCTCCTCCAGGGCGGCGTGCGTGCCGGCCGGAACCTTGGTGTAGCGCAGCATCTGCTCGGTGTTCCCCGCTTCGACCAGGCCGCGCAGGTTGCCCGCGCTGCCCACCGGCCAGACGACCGGGACGGGGGTGATCCCGAGGTGCGTCTCGATGTCCTCGAGCAGGGTGAGTGCGTCCTGGCCGCGCCGGTCCCACTTGTTGATGAAGGTGATCACGGGGACGCCGCGATGGCGGCAGACCGCGAAAAGCTTGCGGGTCTGCTCCTCCAGGCCCTTCGCCGCGTCGACCAGCATGATCGCGCAGTCGACGGCGGCCAGCACCCGGTAGGTGTCCTCGGAGAAGTCGGCGTGGCCGGGGGTGTCGACCAGGTTCATCACGTGGCCGCGATAGCCGAACTGCAATGCGGCCGAGGTCACCGAGATACCGCGCTCGCGTTCCAGTTCCATCCAGTCGCTGGTCACGCCGCGTCGATCACCCTTGGCGTGCACCGCACCGGCAGAAGTGATCGCCCGCGCGTGCAGCGCCAGCGCCTCGGTGAGCGTGGACTTGCCCGCGTCCGGATGGCTGATCACGGCGAAGGTCCGTCGGCGGCCGGCCTCATGAAGGACCTGCGGGACGGGGATCGACTGTACGGTGCTCACGTGTTTCCTCGGGTACGCATCGGCAGCAGGCCGGGTGACGCCTCTCCGTACCTGGTGAGCCGGGGATCAGGTCCGCAGGCCCAGGAAGCGATAATAGGCGGTCGGGCGGCGTGGCCCCGAAATTCCCCTTCTCTGGGGGAGAGGCTGATCCGGGCTCGGCTGGCCTCGGCCTTGGGCCGGCCGAAGGCCAGGCCGTTGTTGTTGACGGCGGCGAGCGTCCGGCGGACGAAGAGCTGGCGGTCCATGAGGTGGACGTCCGACCAGTGCAGGGCGAGGACCTCGCCGCGGCGCTAACCGGTACCAAGGATGACCTCGAACAGGTCGGCGTACTGCTCGGCGTACTGCTCGGCGTTGTGCCGCAGGAAGCTCGCGGCCCCTTCCGGAGTCCAGCAGGTACGCTCGGCGGCGCGGGGCCTTGGTGGGACGGAGTGCTTGACCGGGTTGTAGCGCAGCCGCCAGGAGAGGACGGCGTCGTTCAGCGCGTCGCGCAGCGTGGACGCGGCCGCGCCCGGCCCCCAGCTGGGCGGCGATCCACTCGTCGACGTGATGGGGACGAAGGCCGAGCAGCCGGATGTGGCCGAACGCCGGGATCAGGTCGCGCTTGACCCACGCCAGGTAGCCGGCGTAGGTGCTCGGCGACAGGTGTGCCCGCCTCGTGCCAGCCACTCGCGCGGGTAGCTCGCCACCTTGGTCCGGCGGTTCTCGTACACCCCGCGCAGCTCACCGTCCAACACCGCCCGCATCTCCCGCAACGCCTCCGCATGGCCGGCGAAACCGCCCAGGCGGCGGACCCGACGCCGGCCCTCCTCCTTCGCCAGATCCATCGCGTACGTCCACGTCCTGTGCCTCGGATCCCCGGCCGGCAGGGGGCACCACGGACCCAGCTGCTTCCGGTTACCGTCCGAACAACCACACCGCCGGTACACCCGGCCACGCTGTGCACGCTGTCCCACGAGCTTCTCCTTCCTGTACTCGGTGAGCTTGAGTCCAAGGTCGCTGCCCGGCCCGGTGAGTCGGCAGAGCGCGCGGGAAGGGACGCGAGGCACGTCAGAACCAGTCGGAGAGGACATGCTCAAGGCGACACGTCGCCTGGAAGGTCACGCGGCGTAGTCGGTGGGTAGTCGACCTTGATCTGCGCGAGGAGCCGGGCGCCCGCCCGATTACCCGTGGCCGTGAAACGGACGGCCCCGAGGGGCACCGGATGCGTCCGGTGCCCCTCGGGGTGTGGTCGTGCCGGGTGGCCGTCAGCCCGTGAAGGTCACGTCCCAGTGGTTGCCCTCGTTGGCGTAGACGTTGCCCGAGGGGGCGGTGTAGAGGGTGGCGCCGTCGCCGCGTACGCCGCTGTAGGCGAAGTTGCCGGTGATGTGGTTGGTGAGGCAGCTCGCCATCGCGAAGTCCAGCTTGTAGCCGTTGGCGTGGCTGTAGGTGCCGGCGGCGTGGCCGGTCTCGGTGCCTCCGGTGATGGTCAGGCCGCAGCCGCCCACGGCGTGCTTGAGCGCGACGGCGCCGTCCGCCGAGGCGCGGCGCAGGCCGTCGAAGGAGGTGCAGTTGCTGCTGTTGCGGTTGGAGCAGTTGCCCGAGGAGGACCAGGTGATGCCCGCGGAGGAGAGCAGCGAGGCGGCCTGGGACTGGCTGAGCAGGTCGCCGCTGCCGCCGCCGGTGCCGCCGCCCCCGCCGGAGAGCAGGGCGGACCAGGTGGCGGGGCCGACGATGCCGTCCACCGGGCTGAGGTTCGCGGACTGCTGGAAGCCGCGCACCGAGGAGTCGGTGCCGGCTCCGAAGGCGCCGTCCACGGCGAGGTTGGCGCCGCGGGCGTTCAGCTGGACCTGGAGCGCCTTGACGGCGTCGCCGTTGTCGCCCTGGCGGACGGTGACGATCAGCTTCGGCCAGGTGGCGCCGCCGACGACGCCGTCCACCGGGCTCAGACCGTTGGCGCTCTGGAAGCTCCTGACCTTGGCCTCGGTCGCGGGGCCGAACGCGCCGTCGGCGCCGGTCGCGTAACCGCGGGCGTTCAGCAGGTACTGGACGGTGGACACCTTGGCGCCCTGGTCACCGTTGCGGACGACGGGCCAGCTCGCGGCGTGGGCGGCGGGGACGGACAGCACCGCCGCCAGGAGGGCGGCGAAGACCGCGGCCACTGCGGCCGGGAAGCGCTTCACGGAAGTTCCTCACTTCTGCTGAGGGGGCTGAGGGGACTGAGGGGGAGAGGAGGAGCCGTTGGCGGACGGCCCCGGGAACCGGCCGGGCTACCAGGTCGGCAGGTTCTCCCAGCAGGTGGTGCCCCAGGCGTGCTCGTTGCGGACGATCACCTCCAGCAGCTGGGAGCCGGTCTGGACGCCGACGATCCCGTCCACGTCGAGGTGCTTGGCCTGCTGGAACTGGCGCACGGCGGTCTCGGTCCGGGCGCCCCAGATGCCGTCGGTCTGGAGGCCGGAGTGCAGGGAGGCGTTCAGCGCGAGCTGCACGCACTTGACGCCGGTCCCCCGGTCGCCGTAGGCGATCTCGCCGACCGAGGGCCGCGCGCTGGCCGTGCCTGCCAGGACGGTGACCGAGAGGGCGGCGGTGGCCGTCACGACGGCGGCGCGCTTGATGACCGGGAACATGGGCATGGCGGGGCTCCTGGGAGACGTGGGTGAGGGCGGCCGCAACGACCGCCGGTTGCCGACACTAGGAAGCCCCGAGGACGTCCCGCGATCGTTTCGCGTCCCTGGGACGCCCTCCCTCACGGGCGCGCCGGCCGGGGACGGAGGCGGAGCCGCCGCGCCTGGTCGGGCACGCTGCGCGCCGGCCCCGTACCGCGGGCGGCGACGGCGTCCCACGACGCCGGTCCGAGGCCCGCGGCGTCCCAACCTGTGCCGTGCCGGTGTCCCAAACCGCAGCTCAGGGCGGTGGCATACGTCGTACCCGTCCCAGATCCCGGCAGATCGTGGATCCCCGGCCCCGGGATGTCACACAGTGGATCAAGCCGTAGCACGTGACCCGGGGTGGGTCGTGCTGCGGGAGGGCGCACCGCGGGGGGCGGGGCCCGGCCGCCGGGAGACCGGTACGGCCGTGGGGACCGGCCGGTGGGAGTGCGGCACGGCACCCGGCCCCGTCGCGCGTCCTCGATCGCACCGGAACGACCTGGGGGGTACAAACGATGGACCACGTTCTTCTGTCCGGCGGCACGCCGAAGGGCCCTGCCGACCGGCTCTCCGAGGAGCTGCAGTCACTGAAGTCCTCGTCCGGCCTGACCTACGCCCGGATCAGTGAGCGCACCCACTACGCGAAGTCCTCGTGGGAGCGGTGGGTGAACGGCAAGCAGTTCCCGCCGCGTGACGCCGTCGAGCGGATCGCCGCCGTCTGCCAGGCCGACGAACGGCGCCTGCTGGAGCTGTGGACCCTGGCGGAGGCCTGCCGCACAGCGGCCGCCGCACCGGCTGCCGCACGGGGCGCCACCGGGGGCTCCGGGGCGCCCGGCGAGGGGGACGCCGCCTCGCAGGACCGCCGGCAGATGGCCCTGTGGTCGCTGACCGTGCTGGCACTGGCCCTGACGGCGGGTCTGGCGCGGTCCGTCGCCCAGGGGCGGGAGCTGCGACGCGGCGCCCTTCCCGGCGGCGGCGTGTAGGGACGACGCGGGCAGGGCCCCACCCCGCCCGGGGTGGGGCCCTGCCCGCGTGCGGCTCAGTACCAGGTGTGGGACTGCCAGAAGCTCCACGCCGAGCACGGGTCGCCGTAGCGCGACTTGATGTAGTTCAGACCCCAGCTGAGCTGGGTGGCCGGGTTGGTCTGCCAGTCGGATCCGGCGGACGCCATCTTGGTGGCGGGCAGGGCCTGCGGTATCCCGTACGCGCCGGACGAGGGGTTGGTCGCGTAGACCTTCCAGCCGCTCTCGTGGGTGTAGATCTGCTCCAGGCAGCCGAACTGCCCGCTCACGCTCCAGCCGAGGGCGGGGAACTTCCACTGCGCGGTGATCCGCACCGTCCGGGCGATCCCCAGCGCGTTCATGGTCGCGGGCCCGGCGATGCCGTCGGCGCCGAGCCCGTGCGCCCGCTGCCAGGCGGCGACGGAGGAGGTCGTCCCCGCGCCGTAGGCCCCGTCGGCGCCGGAGCCGGTCGCGCGCTGGACCTCGGCGACCTTGTTGTGGAGGGCGAGCTCGGTCCTGGGGCCGTACACGCCGTCCTCGTCGAGCCCGTTGTCGCGCTGGAAGCCGCGGACGGCGGCGGTGGTGGCCGGGCCGTAGTCGCCGTCGACGCCGCCGCTCGCCAGGTAGCCGATCCCGACCAGGTTGCGCTGGATCCAGGTGGTCGAGTCGACGGCCTGCGCCTGTGCGGGCAGCAGGGCGAAGGCGACGAGTGCGAGCACGGCCACGGCGAGGCCGCGCAGGGCTGCGATGTGTTTCACGGACATCCCTTCGGTGCGCCTGTCGGTCGATCAGGCGGTGCCGCTCACTCTCGGCCCGGGCCCTGGCGTCCCACCACGGTCCTTGGCGTCCCGGGGACGTCCCGCGACGGCGGAGGCCGGCCCCGTGCGACGGACGCGGCGCCGCCCGCGGTGACCTGGTCCGCGGGCGGCGCCGGAGCCGTACGGCATCGGGCGTCAGGCGAGCAGCCGGCTCCAGGTCCGGGCGTCGACCACGCCGTCGGCGGGCAGCGACGCCGCGCTCTGGAAGGACGCCACCCCGGACTGCGTCCCGGGGCCGAAGGCGCCGTCGACCGTCACCGTGACGCCGTGCGCGACCAGCTGGCTCTGCACGGCGGTCACCGCGCTGCCCGAGGCCCCGCGCGCCAGCGGCGCGACCGCCTGGCTCCACGTCTGGTTGCCCGCGACGCCGTCCGCCGAGGCGTGCACCGTGTTCTGGAAGGCCGTGACGGCGCTGCGGGTGGCGGGACCGAACGAGCCGTCCACGGTCAGGGAGGCGCCCCGCTGCACCAGCAGGTACTGCAGGGTCTTCACCCGCTCGCCCGAGGCGCCGCTGCTCAGCACCGGCCACACCGGGCCGGTCGGGTCCCCGCCGATCTGGGCGGCCACGTCGCGGCGCAGCTGCGGGATCAGCGCGTACAGGCGGTCGCCGGGGCACTCGGTGGCGTTGAAGTCGCGGTGCCCGTAGATCTGGTAGGCCCGCAGCCCGTACTGGCGGCAGATGTGGGTGATGAGGGCGACCAGCGCCGCGTACTGCTCGCTGCGGGGGTCGACGGTGCTGTAGGTGCCCTCGTTCTCGATGCCGATCGCCACCGTGTTCTGCCCCGTGCAGTGGGCGGACTCCACGTGCTGGGTGCCGCCGGCCAGCGTGGACAGGCTGTTGTGCCGGCCCTCCGTGATGTACGCGCCGCGGCTGACGGTGAAGTGCTGACCGGTATCGATCCAGCCCTCGCTGTCCATCTGGTAGGTCTGCATCGACCTGGCGAGCGAGAACGCGGCGGCCTGCGAGTAGTTGGTGACGTTGGCGGTCGCGGTGTGGTGCACGATCACCTTGTCCGGCGCGCCGGGCAGGATGCCGAGCGGGCCGGACGCGGGCCGGGCGCCCCAGACGGCCGTGGAGGCGATCGCCGGGCCGGTGGCGGCGCGTGCCGCCCCGGCGGGGAGCGTGGCGGAGACCAGCGCGCCGGTGCCGAGCGCGAAGGCGCCGGCGAGCACCGAGCGGCGCCCGGGGTGGGAGGGGATCGGGTCGGTGGTCATGTCGAGGGCTACCTGGTCCTTCGGAGGAGGAGGGGGAGGTCCGGGGGTGCGGCGGAGCACCGCTGCCCCCGTGCCTGCTGACGGCACGAGGGCAGCGGTGGGCCGCCCGGATCCTGCGGCGGGTCGTCCGGACGGCGGGTCGTCCGGCGGTCGGGTCGTCCGGCGGTCGGGTCGTCCGGGCGGCGGGTCAGCCGCTGGTGGGGATGACCGTGGGGCAGAACTCGATCTGGACCAGGTTGCCCGAGGGCTTGAGGTAGCCGTAGTACAGGGCGTCGCCGGTCTTCGGACCGACGATGCCGTCCGCCCCGAGGCCGCGGTTGTGCTGGAAGTCGGTCAGTGCCGCGTAGGTCGCGTTGCCGTACTGGCCGTCGACCGCGATGGAGTACCCCGCGTTGCGCAGCCCCTGCTGCACGCAGGCGACCCCGTCGCCGCGCTGGCCGGGCTTGACGTACGGGACGCCCCGGTCGGCGTGGGCGACGCCGGCGAGCGCGGTGACGGCGACGGCCGCCGCGCCGAGGGTGACGGCTCCGCGCCGGAACACGTGCTTGATCATGGAAGGTTCCCCCATCTCGGAAGCGGTCACGGGCCGCCCCGGCGGGGAACTCCCCCGGGTCTGCGGTCCGTGACTCGGACACGGCCCATGCTCGGCGCCGCGCCACCCGTCCCACCAGGGTTCTCCCGTCCCTGGGACGTCCCTAAGCCGGCCGGGGGAGGGCGGCCGGGGGAGGGCGGCCGGGGCGTCCGCCCCCGTCCCTGACGGTGACCGTGACGTCGTACCGGCCGTTCTGGTACGCCACCGCGTGGAAGAAGCCGGGGGTGCTGCCTCCTCCGACGTGTCCGCGAGACCGCCGCGGGGGAATGCGCCGGTGGCTCCCGCGTGTTGGCGGTGTCAGTGATCGTACGGACGGGGAGGACGGCATGGCCGGAGCAGTGATTGTCGGAGCGGGGCCGGGGATCGGGCAGGCGGTGGCGCTGCGGTTCGCGCAGGAGGGCCTGCCGGTCGGCCTGGTCGCGCGGAGCGGGGCGACGGCCGAGGCGGTGGCCGGGGCCGTGCGGCGGATCGGCGGCAAGGCCGCGGTGCGCACCGCCGACAGCACGGACGAGCAGGCGCTGCGGGCCGCGCTCGACGGGCTGGCGGAGGAGCTGGGGGAGCCGGACGTACTGGTCTACAACGCGGCACTGATCCGGCCGGACGCCGTCGGTGGGTCGTCCGCCCGCGAGCAGCTGGACGCCTGGGCGGTCAACGTGGTGGGCGCGCTGACCGCCGCCGCGCACGTCGCACCCGGGATGGCGGAGCGCGGGCGGGGCACCGTCCTGGTGACCGGCGGCATGCCCGAGCCGAGGCCGGAGTACGTCAGCCTGTCCCTGGGCAAGGCGGGCGTGCGCACGCTCGTCACGCTGCTGGACCAGACCTACGGCGCGGCGGGTGTGCACGTGGCCAGTGTGACGGTGGCCGGTGCGGTCGCCCCCGGTACCGCCTTCGACCCGGACGACATCGCGGAGCACTACTGGCGGCTGCACACCCAGCCGCGCGCGGGCTGGGAGCAGGAGGTGGTTCACGGGGGCTGACGTCGGGTCGCGAGGTCTTCTGCCGCAGGGCGCCGCGCAGGCGCAGCAGTTCGCGGCGGTGGGATCGCGCGACCGCCGCCTGTCGGACCGCCGGCCCCGGACCGACGGACACGGGCCCGCCCGCCCCGGACCGACGGACACGGGCCCGCCCGCCCCGGACCGACGGACGCGGGCCTGCCCCCCTCGGACCGACGGACACGGGCCCGCCCGCCCTCGGCGTCGTACCCGGCTCCTGGGCTGCGCCACCCCGTCGGCCCGCGACTGGCCGGGACCTACCGCCACCTCCGGGACCGGGCGCCCGGGCGGGGCGGGCCGTCGGTTCCGGCGGGCACTGCCCGAAAGGGCTGACTGGGCATCAAGTTCCTTTCCCTGCAGCCCTCGTGACCACCGGCGACATGCCTCTGTGAGCATGATCACACCGACCGCCGCTGCCGTGGCCCGACCCTCACCGCATCTATCCGTTCGAAGGGGTTCTGTACCCACGGACGAAGCGGAGAACGGACTGTGCGTGCACAGCGAGGCGGCGGGGTCGAGACGGAGAAGCCCGGACGCCGACGGCGGAAGCCGCCGCCGCGGCGGCGCCTACGGTGGGTCGACTACCCGCGCAGGGGGCGGCGCGGAGTCCGGCGCTGGCTGCCCTCCTGGCGGCAACTGCTCCTGGCGGTGGTGCTGGGCGCCCTCGGCCCGACCGGGTGGCTGGCCTGGTTCTACACCGTCACGCAGGTGCCCGTGGACCTCAACGCCTTCGCCACCCAGCAGAACAACGTCTACTACTGGGCGGACGGCACCGAGATGGCCCGCATCGGCGAGACCAACCGGCAGGAGGTGCCGCTCGACGGCGTCCCCGAACCGGTGCGGTGGGCCGTACTCGCCGCCGAGAACGAGACCTTCTACTCGGACCCGGGGATCTCCGCCAAGGGCATCGGCCGCGCGCTCTGGCAGCTGGTCTCCGGCGGCGAGACCCAGGGCGGCTCCACCATCACCCAGCAGTACGTCAAGAACATCTACCTCAACCAGCGCCAGGACTTCTCCCGCAAGCTCAGCGAGGCCGTCATAGCCGTCAAGCTCGACGACCGGATGAGCAAGGACGACATCCTCGCGGGCTACCTCAACAGCAGCTGGTTCGGCCGCGGCAGCTACGGCATCCAGCGCGCCGCCGCGGCCTACTACGGCAAGGACGTCTCCCAGCTCGACGTCAGCGAGGGCGCCTTCCTCGCCGCCCTGCTCAAGGGCGCCGGGCGGTACGACCCGGCACTGGGCGCGGCCAACCACGAACGGGCCCAGGAACGGTGGGCCTGGACCCTGGACCGGATGGTCGAGACCGGAAAGCTCTCCCGCGCCGACCGTGCCCGGTACACCGTCTTCCCCGAACCCAAGCCGCAGCCGAAGTCCGCCGGCCTCGGCGGTCAGGTCGGCTACCTGGTCGACATAGCCAAGTCCTACATGGAGAGCCACACCGACATCACCCCCGCCGAGTTCGACCTCGGCGGCCACCAGATCCACACCACCTTCGAGAAGCCCAGGGTCACCGCCCTCGCCGCCGCCGTCCAGGAAGCCACGAAGGACATCGACCCCGGCGCCCGGGACACCGACAAGCTCCTCAAGGTCGGCGCCGCCTCCGTCGCCCCCGACGGGCGGATCGTCGCCCTCTACGGCGGCCCCGACTACCTCAAGCAGGGCTTCAACAACGCCAACACCTCCACAGTGCCGCTCGGTTCGGCCTTCACCCCGCTGGTCTACGCCGCCGGGCTCGACCAGGGCGTGCAACGCGCGCGGGGCGCCACCCGCACCCCGGTCACCCCCGGCACCACCTACAACGGGGACAACGGGGTGAACGTGATGACCCCGGAGGGCCCGTACTGGGGACGCGACGGCAAGATCGCCAAGACCGCCAACGACGGCAAGCGTGACTGGGGCCAGGTCACCCTGCGCGGAGCCGTCGAGCAGTCCGTCAACGGGCCGATCATGCAACTCGGCCTGGACATCGGCCTCGAACGGGTACAGAAGACCGCCGCCGCCCTCGGCCTCCTCCCCAGCGTCATGGGCGAACTCAACCCCGGCTTCGCGGTCGGCAACTCCACCCCCAGCGCCATCCGCACCGCCGACGCCTACACCGCCTTCGCCGCCGGCGGCAGCCGCACCGACCCGTACTCCGTTCTCCGCATCACCCGCAACGGCGAGCCGCTCACGCTGCGCCTGCCCACCGCCGTCCAGGCGCTGTCACCGGCCGTCGCCGCCGAGGTCGACGCGGCCCTCAAGGGCGCAGTCCGCGGCGGCAGCGCCGGCTGGGCGGCCGAAGCGGGGTCCGATCCGGCAGCGAAGCCCGGCACCACCCCGGACCGCACGGCGGGGTGGGCGGTCGGCTACAGCGGGCAGCTCGCCACGGCGGTCACGGTCTTCCGGGCCGACCTGCGGGACATGAAGCTGCTGTCCCTCGAAGGGGCCGCCGGGCCTGGTGGCTGCCGCGCCCGCTGGAGCGGATCCTGCCCGACATCGACGTCGAGGGAGCCCGGCTCCAGAGCCCGCCGCCGGCCCC
>NZ_JBEXNT010000024.1:0-81214 GCF_040611255.1 Kitasatospora sp. NPDC002965
GGCCGGCTCCCGGCCGACCGCCGCCCGCCCGGCCCGCGGCGGCCCGGACGCCGAACCGCTCCGCGACGTCGACCGGTTCACCCGGCTGACCGCGCCCCGGCTCCACCTGCTGCTGCACGGCCCGGCCGCCGCCCGCGGCGCCGTCGGGCCGCTCACCACCTCGGCCGGCGAGGTGACCGTGGTCGGGGCCCCGGCCGCGGGCGGCCACCAGTTGCTCCGGCTCACCCGCGACGGGCTGACCCGCTGGTCCGCCCCGGACGCCGAGCCCCAGCAGGTGGCCGTCCCCTGGCGCCGGGCCGGGCGGGCGTTCCCGGTGCCCGAGCCGGCCGGCCCGGCCCCGACCGTCGAACCGCCGCAGGTGGACGAGGCCCGCCCCGCCGCCGGGGCGGAGCGCGAGACCCGCAGGCTGACCTCGCCGGTGGACGCCCTGCTGGCCCGGGTCGCCGAGGTTTGCCGCACCCGCCACCAGGGTGCCCAGATCCGGGAGGTGGCCGGATCCCCGCCGCAGCTCTTCGTCACCTGGGCCGAGTCCGGCCTGGTCCGCCAGCAGCGGGTGGCGGTCAGCGTGCGGACCCCGACCGTGGAGGACGTCGACCGCTTCGCCGACGAGGTGCACGCCGACGGCGCCGGCCTGGACGCCGAACTCGTCCACGACGGCCCGCCGCCGCCCCGGGTGCTGCGCGAGCGGGCCCGGCGCCGGGGGGTGCGGCTGCGCAGCTTCGTGGAGTTCCAGGGCCTGCTGGACCTGCGCGACTACGTCTCCGCCCAGAGCGAGCGGCTCAGCACCGACAGCCAGTACCAGCCCGGCCTCTACCTGCCGCAGCGCTTCCGGGACGCCGAGCGCCCCGGCGTCCAGGAGCGCGAGGGCCTGGTCGACGAGCTGCTCCGGCTGCTCGACTCCGACCACGGCCGGTTCGTCCTGCTGCTCGGGGACTTCGGCCGCGGCAAGACCTTCGCGCTGCGCGAGACGGCCCGCCGCATCCCCGCCGAACTCCCGCATCTGGCGCCGCTGTTCATCGACCTGAGCGCGCTCGACAAGGCGCACTCGCTGGACGGCCTGGTCGCCGCCCACCTCACCGAGCACGGCATCGACACCCTCGACCTGCGGGCGTTCCGCTACATGCTCCGGCAGGGCCGCGTCGTCCTGCTCTTCGACGGCTTCGACGAACTGGTCAACCGGGTCAGCTACGAGCGCGCCGCCGACCACCTCCAGGTGCTGCTGGACGCCGCCGTCGACAACGCCAAGATCGTCGTCACCAGCCGCACCCAGCACTTCAGCTCGCACGAGCAGGTGCTCACCGCGCTCGGCGAGCGGGTCGGCCTGCTCCCGCAGCGCCGGCTGGTCGCCGTCCAGGACTTCACCCCGCACCAGATCCGCGGCTACCTCGCCAACCGGTACGGCGACCCGGACGCCGCGGCCCGCCGGATGCGGCTGCTGGAAGCGATCCCCGACCTGCTCGCGCTCTGCCGCAACCCCCGGCTGCTCAGCTTCGTCGCCGACCTCGACCACGACCGGCTGCGCGCCGTGGCGGGCGCCGGCCGGGCGCTCAGCGCCGCCGGCCTCTACCAGGAGGTCTTCACCTCCTGGCTGAGGTTCGAGGAGCAGCGCGGCCACGGCGGCCCGGGCGCCGCCCCCGGCCTGCGCCTGGACCAGCTCTGGCAGGCCGTCACGCTGCTCGCGGTGCGGCTCTGGGAGAGCGGCCGGGTCTCCATGGCGCTCGACGAGATCGTGGACATCGCCGGGGTGCTGAGCGGTCTGGCGGAGAACCCGATGCCCACCTCGCAGTTCGCGCACGCGGTCGGCTCCGGCAGCCTGCTGATCCGCTCCGACGAGGGCATGTTCCACTTCATCCACGGCTCGGTGGTGGAGTGGCTGGTGGCCCGGGCCGCCGCGGCCGCCCTGGAGCGCGGCGAGACCGAGCTGCTCGCCCGCGGACCGCTCAGCCGGCTCGCCGTCGAGTTCCTCTGCGACCTCGCGGACCACCAGGTCTGCCAGCGCTGGGCCCGGTCCGTCCTGGACGGCGCCCACGAGGGCGGCGAGGCGGCCCGGCTCAACGCGGTCAAGGTGCTGGACCGGCTGCGGGTGCCCGCGCACACCGACCTGCGCGGCGCCACGCTGGCCGGCGAGGACCTCTCGCACCGCGACCTGTCCGGCGTCGACCTGTCCGGCGCCGACCTGACCGACGCCCGCCTGCTCGGGGCCGACCTGTCCGGCGCCGACCTGCGCGGCGCGACCCTGGCGGGCGCCCGGCTCGACGGCGCCGACCTGTCCGGCGCCGACCTGCGCTCCGCCGACCTGCGCGGCGCCCGCCTGGTCCGCACCGACCTGCGCGCCGCCCGGCTGCGCGGGAGCCGGTGGCAGCGGGCCGCGCTGATCTCCGCCGTCACCGACCCGGAGGTGCTGGCCGCGCCCGAGCTGCGGGCCGCCGCCATCGCCCCGGGGCTGCCCGTCGAGGCCGGGTTCAGCCCCTCCGAGGTCGGCGTCCCGTACGGGTTCGACGTGCGCTCCACCCGGCTGCCCGAACCCGTCGCCTTCAGCCCCGACGGCCGGTTGCTCGCGGTCGGCAGCGAGGACGGCAGCGTGCTGGTCTGCGACGCCGTCACCGGGGTCGCCCTGCGGACCCTCAAGGACCACATCGGCCGGGTCTACGCGGTCAAGTTCGCCGGTGACGTGCTGGCCACCGGCAGCGCCGACGGCACCGTCCGGCTCTGGGACCAGGTCTCCGGGGAGTGCCGGCACCGCCTCGACGTCCACGCCGGCGGGGTCTGGCCGGTCTCCCTCGGGCCGTCCGGCCGACTGGTCGCCACCGGCGACCCGAACGGCGTGGTCACCCTCTGGGACACCGGCACCGGCCGCCCGCTGCACCGCCTGCCCGGTCACGACGCGCCCGTCTACACGGCGGTGTTCAGCCCCGACGGCGCCCAACTGGTCACCGGTGACCAGGGCGGCGGGGCGCGGCTCTGGTCCACCGCCACCGGCCGGCGGCTCGCCGTGCTCCCCGGCCACCGGGGCACCGTCTACCGGTGCGCGTTCAGCCCGGACGGCACCCTGATCGCCACCGCCGACGGCGGCGACGGCACCGGCGGCACCGTGCGGATCTGGGAGGCGGCCGGACGACGCCTGCTGCACACCCTGCCGGGCCACGCCGGGCGGATCTACACGCTGGCCTTCCACCCCGACGGCGACCTGCTCGCCAGCGGCGACACCGAGGGCCAGGTCCGGCTCTGGAACCCGCTCGACGGCACGACCGCCGGCCGGCCCGAGGACTCGACCGGCAAGATCTACCAGGTCACCTTCGACGAGGCCGGCACCCGGCTCGCCGCGAGCGACAGCGACGGCGGGGTGCGGATCTGGCGGGTCACCCGGATCCCCCGGGCGGACGGCGCCGGTCGGTCGGGCGGGGAGCCGGCGGCCCGGGGCGGCCACGAGGTGGTGCCGCTGCGCCGTCAGCCGCCCGAGCACCGGGGCTCGGTCTGGGCCTGCCGGTTCCGCCCGGGCGCGGGCCGGGGCAGCGCGGAGACCGACGCCCTGCTGGTCACCGGCGGGAACGACGGACTGGTCCGGCTCTGGGACCCGGCCTCCGGCCGCAGCCGCCAGCTGCTGCGCGGCCACGGCCGCCGGATCGGCTCGCTCAGCTTCAGCGGTGACGGCACCCTGCTGGCGGCCGGCGGCAACGACGGCGTGGTCCGGCTCTGGGAGCCGGCCACGGGCCGCCGGGTGCGCGAACTCTCCGGCCGCAGCAGCCGGCTGGTCTCCGCCGAGTTCAGCCCGGAGGAGGCGATCCTGGCCACCGCCACCAACGACGGCGACCTCTGCCTCTGGAACGCCCGGACCGGCGAGTACCTGCGCGAGATG
The DNA here is from genome assembly GCF_040611255.1 of Kitasatospora sp. NPDC002965. Lineage (NCBI taxonomy): Bacteria > Bacillati > Actinomycetota > Actinomycetes > Kitasatosporales > Streptomycetaceae > Kitasatospora > Kitasatospora sp. NPDC002965. The sequence goes on from NZ_JBEXNT010000024.1 coordinate 3,857, forward strand.
GACGTCGAGACCGAGCACGTCTGGGCCGAGGCGTTCAGCCCCGACGGGGTCCTCGTGGCCACCGCCAACGACGACGACACCGTCCGCGTCTGGTACCGCCGCACCGGCGCCCACCTCATCACCCTGCGCGAGCACCGGGGCCGGGTCCGCTCCATCGCGTTCAGCCCGGACGGCCGGCGGCTGTTCACCGGCTGCGACGACAGCAGGGTCCGGATCTCCGACGTCGACACCGGCCGGGTCGAGGCCGAACTCGACGGCCACACCGACCGGGTGTACGCCGTCTCACCGGCACCCGACGGCTCCTGGCTGGCCAGCGCCTCGTGGGACGGCACCACCCTGATCTGGGGCGACGGCGTCGTCCGGCACCGGCTGACCGGCCACGTCGGGCGGCTCTGGACCGCCGCGGCCCACCCGTCCCGGCCGCTGCTCGCCACCGCGGGGGACGACCGGGTGGTCCGGGTCTGGGACCCGCGCACCGGCGAGCAGGTGGCCGGCCTGCGCGGCCACACCGGCCGGATCCTCGCGGTCACCTTCAGCCCGGACGGCTCGTTGCTGGCCAGCGGCGGCGAGGACGGCACCGTGCGGCTCTGGCGCGTCCGGGCCGACGGCCGGCCCACCGCGCTCGCCACCCTGCTCGGGGCCCCGGACGGCTGGGCGGCGCTGCTGCCCTCCGGTGCGTACAAGTGCGAGGGCGACGTGGCCGGGGAGTTCTGGCACGCCGTCGGCATGTGCCGGTTCGAGCCCGGCGAGCTGGACACCCACCTCCCGGGCGTCCACCGGCTCCCCCCGGAGGAGGAGTTGTGAGCGGCCGTTCCGGGTGAGCCTCCGTTCCGGGTGAGCCGCCGTCGATGAGCCGGTGTCGTCGGTGCGTGCGGGCAGGATGAGGGCATGCCGAGCACGAGCACGACCACGAGCACCGTCCGCCTTCGCATCGAGGCCACCGACCTCCCGGGCCGCAGCTGCGCCCCGGTCCCCGGGTTCCCCGGGTACACCGCCGTCCAGGTGGGTGTGCAGCGCAAGGGGAGGCCCGGGGAACTGCTCGACCCGGTGGCGGGGGACGCGGACGGGGCGGTCTGGACGGTGGAGTGCACCGTGAAGCCCGGCCCGGCCGGCCCGGACCTGCTGGGCCCGTACGTGCAGGGCGGCCCGGGCGCCCGGTTCGTCTACCTCACCTGGCTCACCCCGGGCCCGGACGGCCCCGCGCTGCTCCGCCGCGCCAAGCTGTTCCTGGACGCCGTCCCGCCGGCCACCCTCGGCGCGGCGGTGCGCGGCGGGCTGCTGGTGGGCCGGCTCGGGCTGACCGACGCGAAGGGCCACCCGCTCTGCGGGGCGGTCCGCCCGCCGGTGATCGCCTGGTCGGCCGGGGGCGGTGGGGGAGCCGCGGCATGACGGAGGGCCCCGCCGGTCCTGGGTTCAAGGGGTGCGGCGGGGCCCTGCTCGTGCGGCGGATCCCGGGGGGTTCCGGTGGAGCGGCCTACTGGTAGGTCACGGTGGCGCCGGCGCCGCTGAAGTTCTGCTGCCCGGCGGCGAGGCTGAAGTAGACCCAGCCGGACGGCGGGTTGTTGATCGTCAGGGTCTCGTTGTTGCCGGCGTTGGTGGACTTCGCCTGGTACGAGGAGGTGGTGGCCCAGTTGCTGCCGCTGTAGTAGAGGTCGGCGTTGCCGGTGCCGCCGGTGGTGGTGACGGTCAGCTGCTGGACGCCGGCCGGCAGGTACAGGAAGTGGTAGCTGTAGTTGCCGGCGGTGGCGGTGAGGTTCTCGCGGCGGCAGTTCTTGTCGAACTGGCGCGGGTCGGCGATGGTGCAGACCGGGGTGGTCGGGGCGACCGGGGCGTCCGGCAGCGTGCCGCAGCCGTTGGTCGCGCAGGCGGTCAGCCAGGCGTCGAAGCCGGCGTCGTAGCTGGTGCCGATGGTCTGCTTCAGGAAGGTGCGGGCACCCTCCCAGTCACCGGCGCGGTACTTGGTGAGCACGGTCTCGATGTCCGCGCGGTGCTCCTGGAGCATGTAGCGGACGGCCAGCCAGCCCCACTTGTAGACCCGGGTCGAGTTGACGTCGGGGTCCGCCTCCTGGCCGTAGACGGTGTCGAACAGCTGGCTGAGCTTGTAGGTCTTCTTGGCGGCCTCGGCGATCGCGTCGGTGTTGGGCAGGTTGCGGTAGCCGAACGAGATGTTCTCGGCGATGCCCTCGACCCACCAGATGGTCGGGGTGGTCAGGCTGGCGTCGAAGTCGCCGGCCATGTTGTAGCGGCCGTCGAGGTAGTGGGTGTACTCGTGGTTGAGGTTCCAGATGTGGAAGGTCGGGCGGAGCCAGTCGGCCTCGTGGGCGATGAAGCGGGCCTGGTTGCCGGGCAGGGCCGGGTTGCCCTCCTCGTACATGCCGCCGTTGTCGATGTCGATGTTGTAGAAGGCCCAGGCGTACAGCGCGTAGTTGTAGTAGTCGTCGAAGGCGACGACCTCCAGGTCGGTGTTCACGTCACCGGGGATCGCGCCCTTGTCGCCGATCACCTTGTGGAAGTACGCGTCCTGGTTGATCAGGCTGGTGCAGGTGCTGGTCAGCTGCGCGGGGGACATGTCCTGGGCGCGGATCTTCAGGCCCGTGTTGCAGGTGCGCTGGATCGGGAGGATGACCGGGAGCAGGCGGTCCGTCAGGTCGCAGATGGCGTAGGCCGCGCAGTTGCCCTTGTCGAACTGGCGGGTGGCCCAGGCCAGGTTCATGGTGATCGGCGCGGTGGGGCCGACGTTCGGGTACCGGTTGATCAGGTCCTTGAGCAGCGGCCGGAGCCGGTCCTTGAGCTCGGGGACGACGAGGGCGTAGCCGAGGTAGCGGCCCATGTTGCTGACCATGTCGTCACGGTTCAGCAGGTCCTCGTTGCGGGTGATGAAGCCCGACCAGGCGTCGAGGAGCGAGGAGTCGGCCTTGAGCGCGGCCTTGAGGCCCTGGCCGTCCTTCTCGGGCTTGGGGTCGAGGCCTTCCTCGATGAGCCAGTCGAAGTGCTTCAGCGAGAGGTTCATCAGCCGGGGCCAGTTGCCGTCGTAGCTGTTCAGCATCCACTTGAGGACGCCGTTGTACCGGCCGAAGGTCCTGGTCTGGCCGATCACCGTGACGACCTCGTTGAGGGTGTCGCCGTTGGCGTCGGTGATGTCCTTGCTGTGCGGGGCGGCGAAGAAGGCGTCGAGCGCGCCGCGGGCCGCGGTCTCCAGGGTCGGACCGTAGGCGCCGACGGCGTCCGGGAGGACCTCGTGGAGGTAGTAGCCGGCGCGCAGGTACATCACCAACTGCCCGACGGAGGTGCTGTTGTCGCCCGGGTAGGTCGCGGAGGCGTCGCGCAGCGCGTTGGCGACGGTCACCATCTTGGCTTCGCCGAAGGCCTTGCCGGCGTCGGCTCCGGTGAGCTGGAACAGCGGGTAGGCGCAGGGGACGTTCGGCAGTGCCTTGAGCTGCTGGACCAACGCGCTGCCCGTGGCGTTGATCAGTTCGGAGAGGTTGGGACACGGCTCCCCGGCGGCGGCCGAGAACTGCTTGGCCGCCTTGAGGGGCTCGGTGACCGGAACGGCGGGGACGGCGGACTGCTTGCCGTAGTCCTGCGAGGAGAGCTTGAAGGGGCTGTTGTTCCTGGCCTCGGGCGACTTGGGGACCGGGATCGACCGCGGCGCCGAGGTGGTGGTTCCGGTGGCGTTCACGCCGGCCGGGGCCGTGGCGCCGACGGGCGCGGCCTGGCTCTGCGGTGTGAACAGGCCGAGCGCGATGAAGAAGGCCGCGCCGAGCGCAGGGAGTCTGCGCACGTTGGCCGTTGATATCCGGGAGGGACGCATCTGTGGGGGCCTCCGGGGCCGTTGTGACCGCGCGTTGGGGCACGCGGCCAATCGATGTGTGACATGTAAAATGGCACATGTCGCATGGCGCCGGGAAGGGCCCGGACCGGATTGGCGTTCGCCGCAACCGAAACGTTGTCAGATCACACGGCCGGAGGGCCCCGCCGGTGCGGCGGGGCCCTCCGGGTCCGTGGGAACGCGCTGCTCGGCGACGCGTGCCGTCGAGCGGTCGCGGACTACTGGTACGTGGTGGTGGCGCTCACGCCGCCGAAGCCCTGCTGGGCCGCGAGGCTGAAGTAGACCCAGCCGGACGGCGGGTTGTTGACCGTCAGGGTCTCGTTGTTGCCGGCGTTGGTGGACTTCGCCTGGTACGAGGAGGTGGTGGCCCAGTTGCTGCCGCCGTAGTAGAGGTCGGCGTTGCCGGTGCCGCCGGTGGTGGTGACGGTCAGCTGCTTGACGCCGGCCGGCAGGTACAGGAAGTGGTAGCTGTAGTTGCCGGTGGCGGCCGCGAGGTTGTCGCGGCGGCAGTTCTTGTCGAACTGGCGCGGGTCGGCGATGGTGCAGACCGGGGCCTGGGAGGTCGGCAGGGTGCCGCAGTTGTCGGCCGCGCAGGCGGTCAGCCAGGTCGCGAAGTCGGCGTCGTACCTGGTGCCGATCGTGCTCTTGAGGAGGGTGCGGGCGCCGGCCCAGTCGGCCGCGCGGTACTTGGCGAGCACCGCGTTCAGGTCCTCGGGGTGCGACTGGAGCATGTAACGGACCGCCAGGTAGCCCCACCGGTAGACCCGGGTGGAGTTGACGTCGGCGTCGGGGGTCTGGTCGTAGACGGTGTCGAACAGCTCGCTGAGCTTGTACGTCTTCTTGCCGGCCTCCGCGATCGCACCGGCGTTGCGCTCGTTCCGGTAGTGGTACGAGACGTACTCGGCGATGCCCTCGACCCACCAGATGGTCGGGGTGGTCATGCCGGCGTTGAAGTCGCCGCCCATGTTGTAGCGGCCGTCGAGGTAGTGGGTGTACTCGTGGTTGAGGTTCCAGATCTGGAACTGCGGGCGCAGCCAGTCGGCCTCGTGGGCGATGAAGCGGGCCTGGTTGCCGGCCTTGCTCGGGTCGCCCTCCTCGTACATGCCGCCGTTGTCGGTGTCGATGTTGTACATGATCCAGGCGTACAGCTTGTAGTTGTAGTAGTCGTCGAAGGCGACGACCTCCAGGTTGGTGTTCAGGTCACCGGGGACGGCGCCGTTGTCCTTGATCACCTTGTGGAAGAACGCGTCCTGGTTGACCAGGCTGGTGCAGGTGTCGGCCAGCTCGGTGGCGCTCATCTGCTGGGCGCGGATCCGCAGGTTGGGGTTGCAGGTCTGGGTGTTGACGAGGACCAGCGGGACGAGCCGGGTCGGCAGGTCGCAGGTGCCGTAGTACGAGCAGTTGCCCTTGTCCGCGTCCTCCGTGAACCAGACCAGGTTCATGGTGAGCGGACCGGTGGCGCCGACCAGCGGGTAGCGGTTGATCAGGTCCTTGACCAGCGGGCGGCCCTGGGCCTTCAGCGCGTCGACGGTGAGCAGGTTGCCGAGCTGCATGCCGATCCGGGTGGCGACGTCGCCGCCGTCCAGCTGGGCGGCGTTGCGGGTGACGAAGGCGGCCCAGGTGGTGGCGACGGTCGGGTCGGCCTGGAGGGCCGCGATGAAGCCGGTGTCGCCGTACTTCAGGTCGAACCCGCCCTCGATGACCCACTCGACGTGGTCCACGGCGAGCTTCATCGAGGCAGGCCAGTTGCTGCCGTAACCGGCGAGCAGGCGCTTGACGACGCCGGCGTACCGGCCGTTCTCGTCGGCGCTGTCGATGAGGGTGACGGCCTCGTTGAGGGTGGCGCCGTTGGCCTCGGTGACGTCCTGGCTGCGCGGGGCGGCGAAGAAGGCGTCCAGCGCGCCGCGGATCGAGGTCTGCAGCGCGGTGCCGTATGGGCCGACGGCGGCCTCGTTGTTCCCCTGCACGTAGTAGCCGGCGCGGAGGAACATCACCAGCTGGCCGATGCCCGCGCCGTTGTTGCCCGCGTACGTGGCCGAGGCGGTGCGCAGCGCGTCGGCCACGGTGACCATCTGGGCCTCGCGGAAGACCTTCCCGGCGTCCGTCCCGGTGAGGTTGAACAGCGGGTAGGTGCAGGTGACGTCGGGCAGCGCCTTGAGCGACTGGACGAGTGCGCTGCCCGAGGCGCCCAGCACGCCGGAGAGGTTGCAGTCCACCGCTGCCGGGGCGGCCGAGAACTGCTTGGCGCTCGTGGCGGCGCCGGTGGCCGGGGGCGGGGTGACGGCCCGGACGGAGGTGTCCTTGCCGGCGCTCTCGGAGGCGAGCGGGCGGTTGCCGGTGTCGGCGTCGGGGGACTTGGGCACCGGGATCGCCTTCGGCGCGGGCGCGGAGGTGACTCCGGTGGCGGCCCTGGCCGCGGGGGAGGCCGCGCCGGCCGGGGCGGCCTGGCTCTGCGGTGCGAACAGGCCGAGGGCGATGAAGAAGGCGGCGCCGAGCGCAGGGAGTCTGCGCGCGCCGGCCTTGGATATGCGGAAGGGACGCATCTGTGGGGGCCTCCGGGGCCGTTCGGGGCCGCGTAGTTGGGGGACGCGGCCACTCGATGTGTGACATGTAAAATGGCACATGTCGCATCGTGTCGGGAAGGGCCCGGACGGGGTTTGTCCACCGTCGCAACCGAAACGTTGTCAGAGGGCTGTCAGACCGCAGGCGTGCCGGCCCCTCGGCCGCCGGTGTGACCGAGGGGCGTGCGGGCGCGCGAGTGTGCGGGCGCGCCGGTGTGCGGTCGGGGTCAGGCGGCCCGCGGGGCCGCGAGCGGCGTGAGCGCCGCGAACTCCAGCGGCGCCGACGGGTCGATCGACAGGTCGGCCGGCGCGGGCTCGGCGCCGGCCCGGACCAGCAGGTCGCCGATGGCCGCGACCATCGCCCCGTTGTCGGTGCACAGCCGCAGCGGCGGCACCCGCAGGGTGATCCCGGCGGAGGCGCAGCGCCGCTCGGCCAGCTCCCGGACCCGCGAGTTGGCCGCGACGCCGCCGACCACCACCAGGGTCCGGATCCCGTGGTCGGTGCAGGCCCTGACGGCCTTGCGGGTCAGCACGTCGGCGATCGCCTCCTGGAGCGCGGCGGCCGCGTCCGGGACGTGCGGCTCGGTGCCGGCCGCGCGGTGCGCCTCGACCCAACGGGCGGCGGCGGTCTTGAGGCCGGAGAAGGAGAACGCGTACGGGGCGTCGTTGCGGCCCGTCAGCGGGCGCGGGAAGCGCACGGCGCGCGGGTCGCCGTCGCGGGCGGCGCGGTCGATGGCCGGCCCGCCGGGGTAGGGCAGGTGCAGGATCCGGGCGACCTTGTCGAAGCACTCGCCGGCCGCGTCGTCCAGCGTGTCGCCGAGGTGGACGATCGGGTCGCGGGCGAGGTCGCGCACCAGCAGGAGCGAGGTGTGGCCGCCGGAGACGATGAGCACCACGCACGGGTTCGGCAGCGGTTCGCCGTCCAGCGTGGCGGCGGCCACGTGCCCGGCCAGGTGGTGGACGCCGTACAGCGGGACGCCGAGCGAGTACGCGTAGCCCTTGGCCGCCGCCACCCCGACCTGGAGCGCCCCGGACAGGCCCGGACCGGCCGTCACCGCCACGGCGCCGACGTCGGCCAGGGTGAGCCCGGCCCGGTCCAGCGCCTCGCGGACCACCGGCGCCATCGCGTGGACGTGCGCCCGGGCGGCGATCTCCGGCACCACGCCGCCGTAGCGGGCGTGTTCGTCCATGCTGGAGGCCACCGCCTGGCCGAGCAGCCGCCCGTCCTGCACGAGCCCGGCCCCGGTCTCGTCGCAGGACGACTCGATGCCCAGTACCACCGGCGATCCGGTCACCGTCGTCCACCCGCCCTTGCTGCTGAAAGTGCGTACCTGCAACCATTGTGCAATAGGAGTGAAGGGTGACGATCCCCGGGGTGTGAGGAATACGCAGGAGCCCTTGCTTAGTTTCTGCAACCGATACGCAATAGTGTGTTTCCGGCACGATCGTCACCGTTGAACTCGCCGAAAGGGGCCGTGTCCTGATGGGCACCTACTCGCTTCCCGACCTGCCGTACGACTACTCCGCTCTTGAGCGCGCGATGTCCGCCGAGATCCTGGAGCTGCACCACTCGAAGCACCACGCGGCGTACGTCAAGGGCGCCAACGACACCCTTGAGCAGCTGGCCGAGGCCCGTGACAAGGAGCAGTTCGGCGGCCTGGTCGGTCTCCAGAAGACCTTCGCCTTCCACCTCTCCGGCCACGTGCTGCACTCGCTGTTCTGGGAGAACCTCTCCCCGGAGGGCGGCGACCGTCCCGACGGCGCCCTCGCCGACGCGATCACCGAGCACTTCGGTTCGTTCGAGGCCTTCAAGAAGCAGCTGACCACCGCGACCGTCGGTGTGCAGGGTTCCGGCTGGGGCATCCTCTCCTGGGAGCCGCTGGGTCAGCGCCTGGTCGTCGAGCAGGTCTACGACCACCACGGCAACGTCGGCCAGGGCACCACCCCGCTGCTGGCCTTCGACGCCTGGGAGCACGCGTACTACCTGCAGTACCGCAACGTGCGCCCGGACTACGTCACCCGTCTGTGGGACGTCGTCAACTGGCAGGACGTCTCGACCCGCTTCGCGGCGGTCACGAGCGCCTGACCTTCCGGGTGAACCGCCCGTGAGCACCTGACCCGCGAGGGCGGGTGACGGAAGGCCCCCGACCGGCTACCTGCCCGGTCGGGGGCCTCTCCGTGTCACGGCGCTCCGTGGGACGCCGTGGCGGGCCGTCGGCGGGACGTCGCCCCGCCCCGGGCTCCCGCCGGGGCGCCCCCGGCCGTCGGTCCTCGTCAGTCCTCGTCGGGCGTCCGGAAGGCGTCCAGGATCCGCTGGGCCGCGAGCCCGGCCGGCAGGGTGCCCTCGCGGACCCGGTGTTCCAGGGCGGGGGCGAGCCGGCGGACCTCCGGGTGGGCGTGCAGCCGGGCGAGGAGCTGGTCGTGCACCATCGCCCAGGTCCACTCGACCTGCTGGTCGCGCCGCTTGGCGGCCAGCGCGCCGGTCGCGTCCAGCACCTTGCGGTGCTGCTGGAGCCGCTCCCAGAGGGTGTCCAGCCCGCTGCCGTCGCGGCCGGAACAGGTCAGCACCGGGGGCGTCCACGGCGCGTCCGGGGCCTGCAACAGCCTCAGCGCGCCGGCGAGTTCGCGGGCCGCCGCACGGGCCTCGGTCTCGTGCGGGCCGTCCGCCTTGTTGACCGCGATCACGTCGGCGAGCTCCAGCACGCCCTTCTTGATGCCCTGCAACTGGTCACCGGTGCGGGCCAGACTGAGCAGCAGGAAGCTGTCCACCATGCCCGCGACCGCGGTCTCCGACTGTCCGACGCCGACCGTCTCGATCAGCACGACGTCGTAGCCGGCGGCCTCCATCACCACCATCGACTCCCGGGTGGCCCGGGCCACCCCGCCGAGCGTGCCGGAGGTGGGGGACGGGCGGACGAACGCGGCCGGGTCGACGGCGAGGCGCTCCATCCGGGTCTTGTCACCCAGGATGGAACCGCCGGTCCGGCTGGAGGTCGGGTCGACGGCGAGCACCGCGACCCGGTGGCCGAGTCCGGTGAGCATGGTGCCGAAGGCATCGATGAAGGTCGACTTGCCGACACCGGGGACCCCGGTGATGCCCACCCGGACCGCCCCGCCCGCGTGCGGCAGCAGCATCGTCAGCAGCTGCTGCGCCAGCGCGCGGTGGTCGGGCCGGGTGGACTCGACGAGGGTGATGGCCCGCGCGACGTAGGCGCGCGAGCCCTCCCGCACGCCCGTCGCGTAGCTGTCGAGGTCGATCGTCCGGGGCGCCATCGCTCAGCGCCTCAGAGCTCGTGGCCGAGGTCGGCGGCGAGCGACTCCAGGAGGTCGTAGGCGGCGTCCGGGATCACCGTGCCGGGCGGGAAGACCGCCGCGGCACCCGCCGCGTACAGCGCCTCGAAGTCCTGCGGGGGGATCACCCCGCCGACCACGATGGTGATGTCCTCCCGGCCGGCCTCGGCCAGCTCGGCGCGCAGCGCCGGCACCAGCGTGAGGTGCCCGGCCGCCAGCGAGGAGACGCCGACGATGTGCACGTCCGCCTCGACCGCCTGGCGGGCCACCTCGGCGGGCGTCTGGAACAGCGGGCCGACGTCCACCGTGAAGCCGAGGTCGGCGAAGGCGGTGGCGATCACCTTCTGGCCGCGGTCGTGGCCGTCCTGGCCCATCTTGGCGACCAGGATGCGCGGTCGGCGGCCCTCGGCCCGCTCGAACCGCTCGACCAGGTCCCGGGTGCGCTGGAGGGGCGCCGACTGGCCCGCTTCGTCTCGGTACACACCCGAGATGGTACGGATCTGGCCCGAGTGCCGGCCGTACACCTTCTCCAGGGCGTCCGAGATCTCCCCGACGGTGGCCATGGCGCGGGCCGCGTTCACCGCGAGGTGGAGCAGGTTGCCGTCCAGCGATCCGCCGCGCTGCGGGCCGGCCTCGGCGGCGCGGGTCAGCGCGTGCAGGGCGGCCTGGGTGGCGGCCTCGTCGCGCTCGTCGCGCAGGCGGCGGAGCTTCTCGATCTGCCGGGTGCGCACCGAGGAGTTGTCGACCTTGAGCACCTCGATCTGCTCGTCGCTCTCCACCCGGTACTTGTTGACGCCGATCACCGGCTGGCGGCCGGAGTCGATCCGGGCCTGGGTGCGGGCGGCGGCCTCCTCGACGCGGAGCTTGGGGATGCCCGCGTCGATCGCCTTGGCCATGCCGCCGGCGGCCTCGACCTCCTGGATGTGCTGCCAGGCACGGTTGGCGAGGTCGTGGGTGAGCTTCTCGACGTACGCCGAGCCGCCCCACGGGTCGATGGCCCGGCAGGTGCCGGACTCCTGCTGGAGCAGCAGCTGGGTGTTGCGGGCGATCCGGGCCGAGAAGTCGGTCGGCAGCGCGAGCGCCTCGTCCAGCGCGTTGGTGTGCAGCGACTGGGTGTGGCCCTGGGTGGCGGCCATCGCCTCGACACAGGTGCGGGCGACGTTGTTGAACACGTCCTGGGCGGTCAGCGACCAGCCGGAGGTCTGCGAATGGGTGCGCAGCGAGAGCGACTTGGCGTTCTTCGGGTCGAACTGCTTGACCAGCTTGGCCCAGAGCAGGCGGGCCGCGCGGAGCTTGGCCACCTCCATGAAGAAGTTCATGCCGATGGCCCAGAAGAACGAGAGGCGCGGCGCGAACGCGTCCACGTCCAGCCCGACGTCCAGTCCGGCCCGCAGGTACTCCACGCCGTCGGCGAGGGTGTAGGCCAGCTCCAGGTCGGCCGTGGCCCCGGCCTCCTGGATGTGGTAGCCGGAGATGGAGATCGAGTTGTACCGGGGCATCTTCTGCGAGGTGTACGCGAAGATGTCCGAGATGATCCGCATCGACGGCTGCGGCGGGTAGATGTAGGTGTTGCGGACCATGAACTCCTTGAGGATGTCGTTCTGGATGGTCCCCGCCAGCTTCTCGGGCGGCACCCCCTGCTCCTCGGCCGCGACGATGTACAGCGCCAGCACGGGCAGCACCGCGCCGTTCATGGTCATCGACACCGACATGCGGTCCAGCGGGATGCCGTCGAAGAGCTGGCGCATGTCGTAGATGGAGTCGATCGCCACGCCCGCCATGCCGACGTCGCCGGTGACGCGCGGGTGGTCGCTGTCGTAGCCGCGGTGGGTCGGCAGGTCGAAGGCGACCGAGAGGCCCTTCTGACCGGCGGCCAGGTTCCGGCGGTAGAAGGCGTTGGACTCCTCCGCGGTGGAGAAGCCCGCGTACTGACGGACCGTCCACGGCTGGTTGACGTACATCGTCGGGTACGGGCCGCGCAGGTACGGGGCGATACCCGGGTAGGTGTCCAGGAAGTCCAGGCCGGCCAGGTCGGCGGAGGTGTACAGCGGCTTGACGCCGATGCCCTCGGGGGTGTCCCAGAGCAGCTCGTCGACGTCCTTGCCGGTGGCCTGCCGCCAGGCGTTGCGCCACTGGCCGTCGGTGACGTCCGCGCCGGCGTCCCCGTCCAGCCCGATTCCGGTGAAGTCGGGGATCATCACGCCACTCCGCTTTCGTCGAGGCTTTCCACGGGGATCTCGTCGGTGATCCGGTCCAGCAGGGCGGTCAGGGTCGCGACGGCGTCGCCGCCCGCGAAGACGAACTCGTCCACGCCGGCCGCCAGGTACGCCTCACGCTGCTCGCCGGGCCGCCCCGCGAGCAGCACCCGCTGCGCGCCGGCCGCCTTGAGCGCGGCGGCGACGGCCTCGGCCCGCTCGCCGTACAGCGCGTCGCTGGAGCAGAGGCAGGCGACCCGCGCGCCCGAGGCGGCGAACGCCTCGGCGAACGCGGCGGGTTCGGTGCCCTCCACCGAGGTGGTCGCGATGCCGCCGGCCTGGAACAGGTTGGCGGCGAAGGTGGTGCGCGCGGTGTGCGCTGCGGCGGAGCCGATCGAGGCGAGGAAGAGCCCGGGCCGGGCGCCGGTGGCCGCGAGGTACGCGTCCGAGCGGTCCCGCAGGGCCTCGTACGCCTCCGCGCGGCGCACCCTCGGCAGCCCGCCGCCCGGTGCGGCCGGGGCCGGCTCGCGGACCGGCGACTGCTCGCCCAGGTTCGGGAACTCGCTGACGCCGGTGACCGGTTCGCGCCGCTTGGCCAGTCGCACCGAGCGCTCCGCCCAGGTGGCCGCGATCCGCTCGCCGACCAGCCCGGACTCCAGTGCGGACCGCAGCCCGCCGGCGCGCTCGATCTCCTGGAACCACTCCCAGGCTGCGTGCGCCAGCTCGTCGGTCAGCCGCTCCACGTACCAGGAGCCGCCGGCCGGGTCGACGACCCGGGCCAGGTGCGACTCCTCCAGGAGGATGGACTGGGTGTTGCGGGCGATCCGGCGGGCGAAGGCGTCCGGCAGGCCGAGCGCGCTGTCGAACGGCTGGACGCTCACCGCGTCCGCCCCGCCGACCCCGGCGGCCAGGCAGGCGATCGTGGTGCGGAGCATGTTCACCCACGGGTCGCGGGCGGTCATCATCACCGCGGAGGTGACGGCGTGCTGGCGCTGTGCGGAGGACTCCGCGGCGGCGCCGGACACCTCGGCGACCCGGGACCAGAGCCGGCGCGCGGCCCGGAACTTGGCGATCGTCAGGAACTGGTCGGCGTCGGCCGCGTAGCGGAACTCCAGCTGGCCCAGCGCGGCGTCCACGGACAGCCCGGCGGCGGTCAGCGCACGCAGGTAGGCGACGCCGGTGGCCAGCGAGGCGCCGAGCTCCTGCGCGGGCGAGGCGCCGGCCTCGTGGTACGGCAGGGCGTCGACGGTCAGTGCGCGCAGGCCCGGGTAGTCCCCGGCGCAGCGGGCGGCGAGGGCGGTCGCCGCGGCGAGCAGTGCGTCGGTCCGTCCGGCCTCCCCGGTGCGGGCCTGCAGACCGAGCGGGTCGGCGCCGAGGTTGCCCGCGGCGGCGCTGGGGGAGACCTCGCGAACCTGGTAGAGCTGGAACAACTGTTCGGCCGCGTCCGGGAATTCGGGCCCCGCGTCGAGCACCACACCGGCCAGGTCGAGGTAGACGCCGGTCAGCGCCTCGGGCAGCGAGGCGACCGGCAGGCCGTTCCCGCCGAGCTCCAGCCAGAGCGAGCCTCCGCCGTGCTCCAGGTCGGCCAGCACCGCCTCGTTGGTCCGCCGGGCGTCCGGATGGGCGTGCCGCTGACGGATGTCCCAGCCCGTGACCGAACAGCCCTGGGGCCGGCTGCCGCGGACGAACGGCGGGAAGCCGGGGAGGCCGGGGTCGGCGGGGCCGTCCTCGGCGGTGTACAGCGGGCGGGCGCGCAGCCCGTCCTGGAGTGCGGTGGTGAGCGCCTGCTCGGCCGCTGCGCCGTCCGCGTGCTGCGCACCGGACTTGCGCAGCACACCCTCGACGAGGGTCTGCCACTGCTCTCGGTGTGCGGCCGGGAACTCGGCGGCCAGGGGGAGCCCTTCGGGCGGGACCGTCATGCCCGCAGGTTAGCGCTCCGTGGCAAGGCGTAGCAGGGGTGGATGGTGTGACCTTGCCCTCGCTGTGCACTCTGTTGCACTAACGGTGCCGCCGGTGTCACCGGGGCGGCGCGACGGGCTTGCCGCTGCTCCGCCCGCCACCCGCCCGCCACCCGCTCACCGATGGCCTACCGGCGGCCCACCACCCGCTCACCGCCCACCCGTCACTCGCTTACCGGCCGGTTACCGGCGGCTTGCCGCGCGCTTGCCACCCGCTTGCCACGGGCCCGCCCCGCCGCGGTCGGGTTCCCCGCCTCGCTCCGTCCTACTCCGTGCTCCGTCCTACTCCGTCCGGATCCGGCGTCCGCGGCGGGCGGCGCGCGGCGTGGCGGCGAGCGCCGGCGCGAGCGCGAGTCCGAGCGCGGCCAGCAGCAGGCCCGCCGCGACCGCGAAGGTCACGCGCATGCCGGTGGCGACCGGGCCGGGGGCCGCGGTCGCGACGTCGGAGGTGGCCGAGGCGAGGGTGAACACGGCGCCCATCAGGGAGGCGCCGGTGACCAGGCCGAGGTTGCGGGACAGGTTGAGCAGGCCGGAGACGACGCCCCGGCGGTCGGCGGGGACGTCCGCCATGACGCCCGTGTTGTTGGCGGTCTGGAAGAGCGAGTAGCCGGCCGTGACGACGGCGACCGGCACGAGGTAGCCCGCCACGCCGAGCGAGTCCGGCAGCAGGGCGACGGCGAGCGCGCCGGCCGACGCGGCCGCCAGGCCGGCCGCCGTGGTGCGCGGCGCGCCGAACCGGTCGGTGATCCGCCCGGCCGGGATCCCGGTCAGGGCGGCGACCAGCGGGCCGGCCGACAGGGCGAGCCCGACCAGGGCCGCGTCCAGCCGGAGCGTCCGGGCGAGGTAGAAGGGGCCGACCACCAGCGTCGCCATCATCACCGTGGAGACGAGGGCACTCATCGCCAGGCTCGCGCTCAGCCGCCGGTCGCGCAGGACGCCCGGGCGGACCAGCGGCGCCGCCGCCCTGGTCTGGGCGAGTCCGAAGAGCACGACGCCGACGGCCGCCGCCGCCAGCAGGGCCAGGTTGAGCACACCGAAGTGTCCGCGGCCGAGGGTCATGGCGAGTGCGTAGGCCCCGAGCGTCAGGGCGAGCAGCAGTGTGCCCAGGTGGTCGAAGCGGGCCCGGGTGGCGCCGGACGCCGTTCGGTCGGCCTGGTCGGCCGGCAGGTGGCGACGGGCGAGCAGCAGGGCCGTCACCCCCAGCGGCACGTTGACCAGGAACACCGCCCGCCAGCCGGGACCGGCGAGCAGCACGCCGCCCAGCGTGGGGCCGAGCGCGGTGCCCACCGCGGACATCGTGCCCAGCAGCCCCATGGCGCGGCCGGTCCGCTCCTTCGGGACGATCCCCCCGACGAACGCCATGGTGAGCGCCATCATGACGGCCGCGCCGAGGCCCTGCGCCGCCCGGGCCGCGACCAGCAGCCCGAGGGTGGGGGCCAGACCGCACAGGACGGAGGCGGCGGTGAACAGCAGCAGGCCGCCCAGCAGCAGCCGCCGCCGTCCGACCAGGTCGCCGAGCCGGCCGACGGTGACGATCAGCGTGGTGACGGCCAGCAGGTAGGCGAGGACGACCCACTGCACGGCCTGGAACGAGGCGCCGAACGCCTGGGCCAGGGTCGGGAGGCCGACGTTGGCGATGCTGGTGCCGAGCGAGGACAGCAGCATGGAGAGCGAGAGGCCGGCGAGCGCCCACCGGACGGAGTCCGCCCGCGTCGCCCGTCCGGCCGTCGCCGGACTCTGTCCCGCGTCTGTGGTGGTCAACCCGAACTCCGTTCTCCGCGGCCCGGGGTGGGGCCGTCCCGTGGCCGCTGCGCGGCACACGTGGGGGAGCGTGCTCCGGGCGCGTCGGGGTGGCAAACTTTGTTGCCGGTTCCGGGACGACGGAGGTGGGAAGCGCGGATGGACGAACCAGAGGGCTACCGGGCGGTGCTCGACGAGGTGGCGCCCCGGCTCCGCCGGCTGCGGGAGAAACGGGGCATCACGCTCGCCGCCCTGTCGGAGACGACCGGCATCTCCAAGAGCACGCTGTCCCGGCTGGAGTCCGGCCAGCGGCGCCCGAGCCTGGAACTGCTGCTGCCGCTCGCCGGCGCCTACCGGGTGCCGTTGGACGAACTGGTCGGCGCCCCGGAGGTGGGCGACCCCCGGGTCCGGCTGACGCCGCGTGCGCTGCCGAACGGCGGGACGGTCGTCCCGCTGACCCGCAGCCCGGGCCCGCTCCAGGCGTACAAGCTGGTGATCGTCGACCGTGGCACCGAGCCGGACCTGCGGACGCACGAGGGCTACGAGTGGCTGTACGTGCTGGACGGCCGGCTGCGGCTGCTGCTGGGGGAGCACGACGTGGTCCTCGGCCCCGGCGAGGCGGCCGAGTTCGACACCCGGGTCCCGCACTGGTTCACCAGCGCGGACGGGCGCCCGGTGGAACTGCTCAGCCTGTTCGGGCGGCAGGGCGAGCGGATGCACGTCCGGGCGAGGCCGAAGGCCTGACGGCGGACCGGTGGGCGGGCGGGCCGGATGTGCCCCCCCCGCCCGCCGACGGGGGCCGGCCCCGGCGGGATCAGCGGCGCATCCGCCGGACGAGGTCCCCGGCCGCCGCCGACCAGTGCGGGTGTTCGAAGCCGAACCCCGCGTCGAGGAGCCGCCCGGGCACCACCGCGCGGCTCTTGAGGAGCAGTTCGGTGTCCGAACGCAGGGCGAACGCGCCGACCTCGGCCATCCAGCGGGTGGCGGGCAGGCCGATCGGGACGCCCTTGGCCCGCCGGAGGGCCCGCATGAAGGCCCGCTGCGACAGCGGGGCGGGCGCCGCCAGGTTGACGGGGCCTTCGAGGTCGTCACGCTCGATCAGGAAGCGGACGGCGCGGACGAGGTCCCGGTCGTGGATCCAGGACATGTACTGGGTACCGCCGTCGATCGGCCCGCCGAAGCCGGTCCGGGCCAGCCTGACCAGCTGCTCGAAGGCGCCGCCGCGGTCGGGGCTCATGACCATGGCGCAGCGCAGCGCGACCCGCCGGGTCGCGGGCGTCGCGGCGTCGGTCTGCTCGCGCTCCCAGGCGCGGGCGATCTGCACGCTGCGGTCCCAGGACCGGGGGGCGCCCGGCTCGCCGCCACCGAGCGGGCCGGCCTCGTCGTGCGGGGCGCCGTAGGTGTGGGGGTAGATGGTGGCGGTGCTCATCTGGAGCCAGACCCGGGGTGGGCGCCGGGCGCCGGCGACGGCCCGGCCGACGGTCCGGGTGGAGTGCACCCGCGAGTCCATCATGTCGCGCTGGTTCTGCTCGGTGTAGCGGCAGTTGACGCTGCGCCCGGCGAGGTTGACGACGGCGTCGGCGCCGTCGATCACCTCGGTCCAGCGGCCCAGGGTGCGGCCGTCCCAGTAGATCTCCCGGTCACGCCGGGGCTGCCTGGTCAGGACGAGGACCTCATGGCCCTCGGCGGTCAGCGCCCGGTCCAGGATGCGTCCGACCTGCCCGGTTCCCCCGGGTATGACGATCTTCATCGAGTTCCCCCTCGGTGTGGTTCACGGCCAGCGTAGCGAGATATGTGAACGCGTTCAAAACGGCGTCCGCCGCACTCTGTGGCCGAGGGAAACCCGATGGTCCGCGAGCCCGCCGCGGTGATACGGATGGCGCGTACCCGACCCGCGCGGACCCGCACCCGGATTCGCGCCCGGGCCCGCGCCCGGGCCCGCACCGACCGAGAAGAGGGCCTGCCTCCGATGTCCGTCCCCACCGCCACCGACTGGTCGGAGGTCTGTGCCCGTGACTTCGCCGTCCCGGCCGGCCGCCCGCTGGACGCCCTCGTCGACGAACTCGCCGCGGCCCTGGCCGACCCCGACCCGCTGGTCCGGGACGGTGACCCGTACGCGGTCCTCGGCGCCTGGATCGAACGCGACGTGGTGGCCGGTGAGCTGCGGACCGCCCTCGGGCACCGGATGGCGGCGCGGTTCGGCGACCCGGCGATCGAGGCGCGGAGCTTCGCCGCCCTCGTCCTCGACATGATCGTCTCCCGGGGGGACCACGACCCGGCCTGGTTCGGGGCCTTCGCCCGCTGGTACCCGGCCGAGACCGACCTGCGCGGCCACCACCCCGAACTCGGCTGGCTGCACGCGGCCGCGCACGGAGCCGACCTGCTCGGCACGTTCGGCCGGCACCCCGCCGTCGCCCCCGGGCCGGTGCTCGACCTCGCCGCGGCCCGGCTGCTGGCCCGTACCGACCACCTGTTCGGCCAGCGCGAGGACGAGCGGACGGCGACCGGCGTCGCGCGCACCCTCACCAGGCCGGAGCTGACCGAGAAGGAGTGCGTCGACTGGGTCGAGCGGTCGGCCGCCGCCCTCGCGGACCACCGGCGGGGCCCGGCCCCGGCCTGGGTGTCCAACTGCGCGCGGACCCTGCGGGCGCTGCTCGTCCTCGCCCGGACCGGGGTGCGGGCGGCGGGCCCGGGCACGCCGCTGCTGCCGCTCGCCCACGGCCCCGCCGTCACGGACGCGCTGCTGCGGGCGCTGGGCCCGGTCTGAGGCCCGCTCCCCGGTCGCTCCCCGGTCGCTCCCCGGTTGCTCCTCCGGCCGGCCCGGCGGCCGGAGGAGCAACCGGGGCGTGCCTCCGGGCCGGGCGTCCGAATCGGCCGTCCGGACCGGGCATCCGAGCGTTGGCCGGAAATGTGTCCGATTTCGTGGAACTGCGGCTGCTCCCCGCCCGACTGGTGGACCGGACCTCGGCGCGGTCGCCCGTGCCCGTCCTGCCCGTCCGTTCGTCTGCCCGTCCAAGGAGTGCTCGCGCATGTGCGGAATCACCGGCTGGGTGTCCTTTCATCAGGACGTCCGCCACAGCGCCCCCGTCATCGAGGCGATGACCGCCACCATGGCCCTGCGCGGCCCCGACGCCGGCGGCGTCTGGCTCGGTCGTCACGCCGCTCTCGGTCACCGCCGCCTCGCCGTGATCGACATCCAGGGCGGTGCGCAGCCCATGGTCGACCGCCGGGACGAGCCGGGTGTCGTCCTCACCTACAGCGGCGAGGTCTACAACCACCACCAGCTGCGGGCCGAGCTGACCGCCAAGGGTCACCGCTTCGAGACCCGCAGCGACACCGAGGTGGTCCTCCGCGCCTACCAGGAGTGGGGCGACGCCCTGGTCGACCGGCTGGAGGGCATGTACGCCTTCGGCATCTGGGACGAGCGCAACCAGCGCCTGCTGCTCGTCCGCGACCGGCTCGGCGTCAAGCCGCTGTTCTGGGCCGAGGTCGACGGCGGTCTGGTCTTCGGCTCCGAGCCCAAGGCGCTCTTCGCCCACCCCGACGTCACGCCCACCGTGGACGCCGACGGCCTGCGGGAGGCGTACAGCCTGCTCTTCAACACCGGCCCCACGGTCTGGGCCGGCGTCCGCGAGGTCCACCCCGGCGGCCTGCTCGTCCTCGACCGCGGGGGCGTCCGCGAGCGCCGTTACTGGGAGCTGACCGCCCGTCCGCACACCGACGACCTCGACGTCACCCTGGAGCAGATCGGGTCGCTGGTCAACCGCGCCGCCCGGGCCCAGCTGGAGGCGGACGTCCCGCTCTGCAGCCTGCTCTCCGGCGGCCTCGACTCCACCATCGTCACCGCCCTGGTCGCCGACGAACTCCGGCTCCAGGAGGGCCCGCAGGCCAAGCTGCGCTCCTACGCCGTCGACTACAGCGACCAGGCCGAGGAATTCACCGGCGACGTGCTGCGCACCGGGCACGACACCCCGTTCGCGGCCGAGGCCGGAGCCTTCATAGGCAGCGACCACTCGACCGTCGTGCTCGACCCGCGCACCCTGCTCGACCTGGAGCACCGCCGGGCCGTCGTGATCTCCCGGGACTCGCCGATCGGCGTCGGCGACATGGACACCTCGCTGTACCTGCTGTTCGGCGAGATCCGCAAGCACTCCACGGTCGCCCTCTCCGGGGAGGCGGCGGACGAGGTGTTCGGCGGCTACCCGTGGTTCCACAACCCCAAGGCGCTCGCCGCGCAGACCTTCCCCTGGCTGCTCGTCACCGGCGACGAGGCGGCCATGCCGATCAACCCGGACCTCGCCGCGCACCTGCGCATCGGCGAGTTCCGCGACGACACCTACAGCGCCGCGCTCGCC
Source organism: Kitasatospora sp. NPDC002965 (assembly GCF_040611255.1). Lineage (NCBI taxonomy): Bacteria > Bacillati > Actinomycetota > Actinomycetes > Kitasatosporales > Streptomycetaceae > Kitasatospora > Kitasatospora sp. NPDC002965. The sequence goes on from NZ_JBEXNT010000024.1 coordinate 23,786, forward strand.
GCCGTCCCGCACGTCGACGGCGAGACCCCGACCGAGCACCGCCAGCGCGAGATGCAGCACCTCTCGCTGACCCGCTGGCTGCGCCAGCTGCTGCACCGCAAGGACCGCCTCTCGATGGCCCAGAGCCTGGAGGTGCGGGTGCCCTACTGCGACCACCGCCTGGTCGAGTACGCCTTCAACACCCCCTGGGCGATGAAGAGCTACGACGGTCGGGAGAAGAGCCTGCTGCGCGCGACCGGGCAGGGCATCGCCCCGGACTCGGTGCTCTGGCGGCCGAAGAACCACTACCCGGCCACCCACCACGCCGACTACAACAGCGGCCTCCAGCGCCTCGCGCGCGAGGCGCTGGACGCGCCGCACGTGCGGGACATCGCCGACGAGACGGTCATCAAGAGCAGTCTGGACACCCCGGCGGACCAGCTGGAGTGGGGCCACCGGCTCCGCCTGGAGCGGGTCGTGGACCTGGCCCTCTGGCTCGACCACCACCGCCCGGCGCTCGCCGTCTGAGTGCCCGCCCGAGAGCCGAGCGCCCGCCCCCGCCGCACCCGGGGGCGGGCGCTCCTCGTTGCGCGCCCGGCCTGCACCCCCCGGCCTGCGCGCCCCGCGCGTCTCCGCCCCACGCAACCGTCCCACGCAACCGCCCCGGGTTCGGCAGGTCCTCTACAGGGATGTAGATTCAATTGCTCCGGCCGGGTCGGCCCGCTCCGGAGACCGGTCGGGCGTAGAACGGACGGGACCGCCGGAGGTCCCGGACCCCGGGAGCGCACACCGAGGCCGGGCCGGGGCCCACCGAAGGCGGGCCGGGTCGTTCCGAGGAGGACGCGGATGCCTGACGATCCCCGCCACGGCCCGCTGGTGGCGATGCTGCTGGTGCTCACCGTGGTCACCGGGCTGGTCGACGCGGTGAGCTACCTCGCCCTCGGCCACGTCTTCGTCGCCAACATGACCGGCAACGTGGTCTTCCTCGGCTTCGCACTGGTCGGTGCGCCCGGGCTCTCCGCCTCGGCCTCGCTCGCGGCCCTCGCCGCCTTCCTGGCCGGTGCGGTGTCGGGCGGCCGTCTCGCCGAACACCGGCCGGACCACCGCGGCCGGCTGCTGGTCACCGCCGTCACCGTGCAGGCGGTGCTGCTGGCCGGCTGCACCGTGGCGGCGGCCGTGTTCGGCCACACCCACGACCCGGTCCGCTACACCCTGATCGGCGTGCTGGGCTTCGCGATGGGCCTGCAGAACGCCGTCGTCCGGGCGCTGAAGGTCCCCGACCTGACCACCACCGTGCTGACCATGACGCTGACCGCCCTGGCCGCGGACCGCGCCGGAGCCCGCCGTCTGGCCTCCGCCGGCTGGATGTTCGCCGGAGCGCTCGCCGGGGCCGCCCTCGTCCTCGGGCCCGGCGTCCCGGCGGCGCTCGCGGCGGCCCTCGTCCTCATCCTCGCGGTCGCCGCCGCCACCCACCGGGCCGGCCGCCTCACCCCGCCGTGGACCCGGCCCGGGGGCGCCGCCCCCTGACGGGCGTTCCGCCTCCCGCCCCGCAGGCGCCCGCCTGCGCCGCCGCACGGTGGACGCCGCCCGCACCGCCCGCCCGGTCCGTTCGGTCCGCCCCGTCCGTTCGGTCCGCGCCGCCCGGGTCACCCGGGTCGCTGGTCCGGTGCGCCTCGATGCGGGAGCGCTCGGCCGCCGGCAGCGAGCCGACCACGTCCTCGACCGTGCGGTGGGACAGCTCCGCGAACGCGCGGACCCACTCCGCGAGTCCGGCGTCCAACTCGACCACCGGCCGCCGCCGACCGGCCGACCGCGGGCCGGTCGCGCGGGAGCCGGTCACCGCGGTGGCTCCGCCGCGTCCGGGACGGCCAGGAAGGCGTCCAGCTCCGCCCCGTACCAGCGGTCGGTGCGGCCCTGGGGCGTCATGCCGAGGCGTCGGCACACGGCGGCCGAGCGGTCGTTGCCGGGCCGGACGACGGCGTGGATCGCGCCGAGGCCGTCGGCGAAGCCCTTGGCCAGGGCGGCGCGGGCGGCCTCGGTGGCGTAGCCGTGGCCCCAGGAGTCGGGGTGGAGGTGCCAGCCGACCTCGACCTCGCCGTCACCGTCGGGCAGCGGGGCGAGCAGGACCGTGCCGACGACCAGGCCGGTGTCCCGCCGCTCCAGGGCCCACGCGCCGTAGCGGGGGTCGGTGGAGCGGGCCCGCAGCCGGTCGATCAGCGCGGGCGCCTCGTCGGGGGACTCCAGCGCCCGCGGGGTGGCGCCGAGCCAGCGCGCGACCTCCCAGCGGGAGTACAGGTCGAACGCGCGGTCGGTGTCGGCGCCGGTCCAGAGCCGGGCGGTCAGACGGTCGGTGACGAACACGGTGCTCCTCAGTCCTCCTGCGGCTGGTTGGCCCGGCCGCTCCAACGGGGTTCCCAACGGGCCCAGGACCGCTGCCAGTCGCGGTCGGCCCGCCGGGCGAGCGCGCGCAGCCGCAGGGCGAGCGCGACACCGATCAGCGTGGCCAGGGTGGTGGAGCCGGCCAGGCCGGTGCAGACGGCGGCGACGGTGAGGCCGATCCGGGTGTCCGGTGCCCTGGCGGGCTCGCCGGCGTCGTCCACCCAGAGGGTAACGGTGGGCCTGGTCAGGGTGGTGCGCGGCAGTTCGACGGTGCCGGTGTGCAGGCGGCCGTCCGGAGCCGCCCAGGCGGTCGAGACCTCCACCCGGTTCTCGTAGCCGCCGGCCCATCGGCTGTTCGCCGGCGGCTCCGGCACGGCCTTGCCGAGCACCGCGGCCTCGACCCGGTGCAGCCGGCCGCGTTCGGTCTGGGCGGTGCCTGCGGCGGTGCGGTAGCCGACCAGGGCGGCGGCGACGACACCGGCCACTCCGACGGCGAGGGCGAGCGCGGCGGCGAGCCAGGCCCGGCTGCGGGCCCGGTCGACGGGGCGGATGAGCGGTTCGCGGGGGTCCGCCGAGCGGCCGAGGGCCCGACGCAGCTGACGGCCCACCCGCCGGGGCGCCGACGCTGGCCGGGCCGGGCGGGGTGTGGTGGACACGATGCGTGCTCCTCACGGCTGTTGGCGCTGTTCGGCCCCCGTCGGAACCATTTTCCAGCTCCGGCCCCCGTGCACAAGAGCCGTGCGGCCCCACCCGGCCCGGGGGCCTGCCCGCTCGTCCGTCGCCCACGGGTGTCTCTCCGCCGCTGCCTCCGCTCCCCGCCCGCCCCGGCCCCGGGGTGGTCGGGTCACCTCCCCGTGAGCATCAGCATCCGTACCAGCGAGACCACCCCGACGGCGATCGGCACCGCGTACCACCACGGGCGCAGCAGACCCCACCGGACGAGGTACACGGTGCCCCAGTCGGTGAGCCAGGAGCCGATGTGGGCGCACATCGCGGGAACCCCGGCGGCCGTGACGCTCTCCTGGTCCCAGTGCCCGTCGGGCGGCCGGACGAGGAAGGACTTCAGCAGGAGCCAGGCCGTCAGCAGGTTGCCGGCGACGAGCAGGCCCCCGAGGAGCGCGAGGGCCGCCCGGTCCACCCCGTCCGCCCGGTCCACCCCGTCCGCCCGGTTCACCCCGTCCGCCCGGTCCACCCCGTCCGCCTGCTTCTCGCGCTCCCCGTCCGCGCCCGGCATGGCCGGCGGAACGCCCTCGCCGTGCCGTCCGGTTCCGTCCCGGCCCTCCGGTGCCATCCGCGCCACCCCCGTCCCCCCGGGAGGACGGTCCGCCGTCCCCGATCGGTTCTGGGCCTCCGTCAGGCCGCCCTGAATGCGGCCCTGAATGCGGCCCTGAACGCCGTCCCGAACGCCGCCCCGGGCCGCAGGACCGGAGCCCCGGCCCCGGTGTCGGCCCCGGCGTCGGCCGGGAGAGCGCGCAGGACCGGGACGTTCGGCCCTCGGCCGGGGCGGGGGTGAGGGGGCAGGCTGTCGGTGACCGCGTCCTCGTCGTGCCGGGACGCGGAGGTCCGGCCCGCTGTGGGGGCTCGCCGGGCCGCCGTGCGGAGCGGAGGGCGGTGTGGGGCCGCCCTCCGCTCACGTCTGCCGCCGAAGCCGACCTGCCGCCGGAGCCTCCGCCCCCGTCAGGCGTTCTCCCAGATCGGCGCCGTATTCTCCCCAGCTATACACTCGGAGTATACGTCGGGTGTATGGTCACCCCATGAGTGTTCCTTTGACCCTTCTCGGGCTGCTGGAGCGGGAACCGAGCCACGGCTACGACCTCAAGCGCGACTACGACGCCTTCTTCGGGCGCGGCAAGCCCCTGCCGTACGGTCAGGTCTATGCCACGCTCGGCCGGTTGGCGCGGGACGGCAAGGTCGTGGCCGGCGAGGCCGAGCCCGGCGACGGCCCCGAGCGCAAGCGCTACGTCATCACCGACGCGGGGGTGACCGAGTTCGAGCACTGGCTCACCGAGCCGGTCGCCCCCGAACCCACCCTGCAGTCGGTGCTGTTCACCAAGGTCGTCCTCGCCCTGATGCTCGGCCGCGACGCCGAGGAGTACCTCGACACCCAGCGCGCCGCCCACCTGCGCCGGATGCGCGAACTGACCGAACTGCGCCGGACCGGCCCGCTGATCGACGGCCTGCTCGCCGACCACGGCCTCTTCCACCTGGAGGCGGACCTCCGGTGGATCGACCTGACCACCGCCCGCCTGGACGCCCTCGCCGCGGAGGTACGCGCATGAGCCCGCTGATCGAAGCCCGTTCCGTCGAGCTGGCCTTCGGCGAGACCCCCGCCCTGCGCGGCGCCGACCTGTCGGTCGAGGCCGGCGAGGTGCTGGCCGTGATGGGCCCGAGCGGCTCCGGCAAGTCCACCCTGCTGCACTGCCTGGCCGGCATCCTGGTGCCCGACGCGGGCGAGGTGCACTTCGACGGGCAGCGCATGGACACCATGAACGAGGCCCGGCGCAGCGCCTTACGGCGGGACCGCTTCGGCTTCGTCTTCCAGTTCGGCCAGCTCGTCCCCGAACTGACCGCCGAGGAGAACGTCGCCCTGCCGCTGTTGCTCAACGGCGTCCGCCGGGCCGCCGCGCTCGCGGAGGCCCGTCCGTGGTTCGCCCGGCTCGGCCTGGACGGCATGGAGCGCCGCCGGTCCGGCGAGCTGTCGGGTGGTCAGGCCCAGCGGGTCGCCCTCGCCCGCGGCCTGGTGACCCGTCCGCAGGTGCTCTTCGCCGACGAGCCGACCGGCGCGCTGGACTCGCTCACCGGTGAGCAGGTGATGGAGCTGATGGTCGACGCCGCCCGCTCGCAGGGCACCACCGTGGTCCTGGTCACCCATGAGGCCCGGGTCGCCGCCTACGCCGACCGCGAGGCGGTCGTCCGCGACGGCCGGGCCAGGACCCTCTCCTCCGGCCCGGTGCCGGGCGTCGCCGCAGGGCGGGTCGCCTCGTGATCGCCTTCGCCCTCCGGCTCGCCGTCGGCGGCGGCCGCGCCGCCGCCGTCCGACTGCTGACGATCACCGCCGCGGTGGCGATCGGCGTCGGACTGCTCCTCTCGACGCTGGCGAGCATCAACGCCGTCGAGAAGTCCAACGACCGCGCGCTCTGGCTCAACTCCGCGGCCGCGAGCCGGAACGAGACGGCGCCCGTCGACCCGCTCCGGTGGCGCCACAGCGCCGAGTACTACGACGGCGAGGAACTCCTCCGCGTCGAGGTCGCCGCCACCGGCCCGACCTCGCCCGTCCCGCCGGGGGTTCCCGCGCTCCCGAAGGCCGGCGAGTACTACGCCTCGCCGGCCCTGGCGAAGCGGATCCGCGAGACCCCGGCCGTGCAGCTGGGCGACCGCTTCCCGGGCCGGCTCGCCGGGGAGATCGGCGCCGAGGCCCTGCCGTCCCCGGACTCGCTGCTCGTCCTGGTCGGCCGGAGCCCCGAGGAGCTCGCCGCCCGGCCGGGCGCCCGGCAGTTCACCACCATCGCCACCGCCCTGCCGGCCGGCTGCGACGGCAACGAATGCCCGGGCGCGGGCGTGCGCGGCGACGCCATGACGCTCATCCTCTCCGTCGTCGCGGGGGCGCTGCTCTTCCCCGTGCTGGTCTTCATCGGCACCGCGACCCGGCTCTCCGCGGCGACCCGGGAGCAGCGCTACGCCGCGATGCGCCTGGTCGGCGCGACCCCGCGCCAGATCACCGTGATCTCGACCGTCGAGTCCGCCGTCGCCGCGGCCGCCGGAACGGTGCTCGGCTTCGCCACCTACCTGCTGCTGCGCCCGCTGGTGGCGACCGTCCCGTTCACCGGTCGGCGCTTCTTCCTCGACGACCTCTCGCTCACGCCCGTCCAGGTGATGGCCGTCCTGCTGGGCGTCCCACTGGTCGCGGCCGCCGCCGCCCGGCTGGCGCTGCGCCGGGTCACCGTCTCCCCGCTCGGCGTCTCCCGCCGGGTCACCCCGAAGCCGCCGACGGCCTGGCGGGTCGTGCCGCTGGTCGCGGGACTCGCCGAACTCGGCTGGTTCGTCGGCCGCCGCCCGCAGTCGACCGACGGGCAGACCGCCGCCTACCTGACCGGCTTCCTGGTGATCATGCTCGGACTGGTGATCGCCGGACCCTGGCTGACCATGGCCGCCGCCCGGCTGGTCGCCGTCCGGACGAGCCGCCCGGCCACCCTGATCGCCGTGCGGCGGCTCGCGGACGATCCGAGGGCCGGGTTCCGCTCGGTCGCCGGCCTGGTGCTGGCCCTCTTCGTGACCACGGCGACCGTCGCCATCATCGGCACCATCGACGCCAACCGCGGTGCGCTCAGCGGGGACCCGGGGACCCGGGTCGCGGTGGAGCACGGCGTGCTGGACGACGGGCCGCCGATGACCGCCGCCGTCCCGGACCGGGTGCTGGCCGAACTGCGCGCCGTCCCGGGCTTCAAGGGGCTCGTCGTGGCGCACGCCAACCCCGACGGCGTGGGCCGGGACCCGGAGGACCCGCGCGGCCGGGAGCCCGTCCTGACCCTCTGTTCGGAACTCGCCACCACCCCGGTGGTGGGCCACTGCGCGGCCGGCGCGGGTGTGGCCGCCGTCCCGCACCACGGCCTCCTCGACCTGCGGTCCCGGACGGAAACGCAGTGGCCGACCGTGCCGCTCTCCGTGGAGGAGGTCGCGAAACTGCCCGTCAACGCGCTCTACGTGACGACCGACGGCTCGAAGGCGGCCATGGAGCAGGTCCGCACCCTGCTGTCCCGGGCCTTCCCGGACCAGGTCGCGCGGATGGTCGACGACTGGGGCTCCAGCCAGCAGCAGCAACTGGCCGGCTGGCGCCAGCTCGCGGACGTGGTGCTGCTCACCACCCTGCCGATCGCCGGGTGCAGCCTGGCGGTCAGCGTGGTGGCGGGGCTCTCCGACCGGCGCCGGCCGTTCGCGATGCTCCGGCTCACCGGTGCGCCGCTGGGGCTGTTGCGGCGGGTGGTCGGTCTGGAGAGCGCGCTGCCGCTGCTGGTGGTCGCCGCGGTCTCCACGGGGACGGGCTTCGGCGCGGCGGCGATGTTCCTCAAGTCGCAGATGGGGTACGACCTGGTCTCCCCGGGAGCGGTGTACTTCGTCCTCGTCGTGCTGGGGCTCGCGGCCTCGCTCGGGATCATCGCCTCGACGCTGCCCCTGCTGAAGCGGATCACCGGCCCGGAGGCGGCCCGCAACGGCTGACCGCCCCGGACCGCGGCGCCCGCACCAGGGTCCTTCGCGCCCGTACCCCGTCCCCGTCCCCGTCCCCGTGTCAGGTCACCGGCCGGGGACGGGGTACGCGTGCGTCCCGGCCCGCCGGACGTCGCCCAGCTCCGGGCGCCAGCTGCCGAGGACCAGCGCGGACGGGTAGAACATCGGGCCCGGCAGCGCGTCCAGCCGGAACCGCTCCCAGCCGCCGCAGGCGTGCGGCTCGGTGACCACGGCGTCGGCCAGGCTCGGCGGGGCGAGCACGGCCGCGGTCACCCGGGGGCGGCCCAGCTCGTGGTCGAGCAGGACGGCGAGCACCCGCATCTCCTCGGCGGGCAGCACGATCCCGGTCTCCTCGGCGAGTTCGCGCGCCGCGGTCTGCTCGAAGGACTCGCCGCCGTCGACCTTGCCGCCGGGCAGGCTCCAGGTGGGCGGCTCGCCGGCGGTGGTCCGCCGGCCGAGCAGCACCCGGCCGTCCCCGGTGGGCACGATCACCCCGGCCCCGAGCATCGGTGCGGTCGTCAACTGCTGTTCCTCCCCGTGGGCGCTGCCGGAGGGTGGGCCCGCGGGCGTCACCAGGCGGAGCGGTCGAAGTCCTTCAGGAAGACGCCGTACAGGTCCTCGCCCTGCTCGCCGCGCACGATCGGGTCGTAGACCCGGGCCGCGCCGTCGACCAGGTCGAGCGGGGCGTGGAAGCCCTCCTCGGCGAGCCGCATCTTGTCCGGGTGCGGGCGCTCGTCGGTGATCCAGCCGGTGTCGACGGCGGTCATCAGGATGCCGTCGTTCTGGAACATCTCCTGCGCGCTGGTGCGGGTGAGCATGTTCAGCGCGGCCTTGGCCATGTTGGTGTGCGGGTGGCCGGCGCCCTTGTAGCCGCGCTGGAACACGCCCTCCATCGCGGAGACGTTGACCACGTACTTGCGCCGCGACGGCGAGGCGGCCATCGCCGGGCGGAGCCGGCTGATCAGGATGAACGGCGCGGTGGAGTTGCAGAGCTGCACCTCCAGCAGCTCGACCGGGCCGACCTCGCTGACGGTCTGCACCCAGCTGTTGGTGTCCGCGAGGTCGGGGACCAGGCCGCCGGCGTCGATCGCCGTGCCCGCCCGGATCCGATCGGGCGTCGCCGAACCGGTGAGCAGGGCGAGCGAGGTGACGTCCTCGGCGGAGATCCGCTCGCCCCCGCCGCCGGCCTGGTGCGGCAGGGCCGGCAGGTCGACGCTGCCGCTGCCGAAGCGGCCGATCGTGGTGGACTGCGGCAGCATGCCGGCCGGCAGCGGAGCCGACTCGGCGGCGAGCAGCTCGCGGTAGGACTCCGGCGGGCGGCGGACCGTCTGCGCGGCGTTGTTGATCAGGATGTCGAGCGGGCCGTCGGCGGCGACCTCGTCGGCCAGCGCCATGACCTGGGCCGGGTCGCGCAGGTCGATGCCGACGACCTTGAGCCGGTGCAGCCAGTCGGCGCTGTCCGGCATCGCCGTGAACCGGCGGATGGCGTCGTTCGGGAAGCGCGTGGTGATCGTGGTGTGCGCGCCGTCGCGCAGCAGCATCAGCGCGATGTACATCCCGATCTTGGCCCGGCCGCCGGTGAGCAGCGCGCGCTTGCCGGTGAGGTCGGCGCGGGCGTCGCGGCGGGACCGGTTCTTGACGGCGCAGTCCTGGCAGAGGTTGTGGTAGAACGCGTCGACCTCGGTGTACCGCTGCTTGCAGATGTAGCAGGAGCGGGGGCGCTCCAGGATGCCGGCGATCTCGTTGGTGGTGACGGTGGTCAGGCCGAAGGCGCCGGCGGTCTCGTCGTCGATCCGGGTCGGTGCGCCGGTCGCGGTCTTCGCGGTGACCTCGCGGTCGTTGGCGGTCTTCCGGGCCCGGGTCTCCTGCCGGCGGCGCTGCTTGAGCGTGCGGAATATGCCGCCGACGGCCTGGCGGACGGTGATCGCGTCCGGGTGGTCGACGTGCATCCGGTCCAGTTCGGCGATGACGTCCAGGCAGAGCTTCAGCCGCTCCGGGTCGAGGCCGGGGCCGTAGTCGATCTCCTCGGCGGTCCCGGTGCCGTTGTCCTGCTCGATGCCCACGCCCGCCGTCATGCCTGTTGCCGCTTCCCTGGTTGCTGTTCGCCGTTGCTGTTCGCCACCGCCGTTACCGCGTGAATGCTACGGGAGCGGCCCCGGCCGGGGCGAAACCCGGGAACCTTGGAGGAACCTCCAAGCAGGGTCCCCGTTCGGTGATCATGGCTTGTGCGGTGCACCAGCAAACGGGGTCGAACTGGCTTTTGACCGCGGGGTGCCGGAGAATCGAACGTTGGGTGCAGGGGCGCCCGAGTGCGCCCTGCGGCTGTGCCGCACCCGCACCCGAGGTGTCATTTCTCCCAGCCAGAGAGCCCCGTTTCATGCGCTTCCTGAACGACCTCACGCCGTCGTACGACCTGACGTACGACGACGTCTTCATGGTCCCCAGCCGCTCCGCAGTGGGCTCCCGACAGGGTGTCGACCTCTCCTCGAACGACGGCACCGGCACGACCGTCCCGCTGGTGGTCGCCAACATGACCGCCATCGCCGGCCGCCGGATGGCCGAGACCGTCGCCCGCCGCGGCGGCCTGGTCGCCATCCCGCAGGACATCCCGACCGAGGTGATCGCCGACGTCATCGGCTGGGTCAAGCGCCGCCACCTGGTGCACGACACCGCCCTCACGCTCGGCCCCGGCGCCACCGTCGCCGAGGCCCTCTCGCTGCTGCCCAAGCGCGCCCACGGCGCGCTCGTGGTCGTCGAGGACGGCCGGCCGGTCGGCGTCGTCACCGACTCCGACTGCCAGGGCGTCGACCGCTTCACCTCGCTCGTCGACGTGATGTCCCGCGAGCTGCTCCTCCTGGACGAGGGCATCGACCCGCGTGCCGCCTTCGACAGGCTCAGCGAGGCCCACCGCAGGCTCGCCCCCGTCGTCGACGCGGAGGGCCGCCTGGTCGGCATCCTGACCCGCAAGAACGCGCTGCGCGCCACCCTCTACACCCCGGCCGTCGACGCCGCCGGAAACCTGCGGGTCGCCGCCACCGTCGGCATCAACGGCGATGTCGCGGGCAAGGCCAAGGCCCTCCTGGAGGCCGGCGCCGACACCCTGGTCGTCGACACCGCGCACGGCCACCAGGAGTCGATGATCAGCGCGCTGCGGGCCGTCCGCGGCCTGGACCCGCAGGTCCCGATCGTGGCCGGCAACGTCGTCTCGGCGGTCGGTGTCCGCGACCTCGTCGAGGCGGGCGCCGACATCCTGAAGGTCGGGGTCGGGCCGGGCGCGATGTGCACCACCCGGATGATGACCGGCGTGGGCCGTCCGCAGTTCTCCGCCGTCCTGGAGTGCGCCGCCGAGGCGCGCCGGCTCGGCAAGCACGTCTGGGCCGACGGCGGCGTCCGCCACCCGCGCGACGTCGCGATGGCGCTGGCCGCCGGCGCCTCCAACGTGATGATCGGCTCCTGGTTCGCCGGCACCTACGAGTCGCCGGGCGACCTCCAGGTCACCGCCGACGGCCGCCAGTACAAGGAGTCGTTCGGCATGGCCTCGAAGCGGGCCGTGAGCAACCGCACCTCCCAGGACTCCTCCTACGACCGGGCGCGCAAGGCCCTGTTCGAGGAGGGCATCTCGCACTCCCGGATGTTCCTGGACCCGGCCCGCCCGGGCGTCGAGGACCTCATCGACTCGATCGTGGCCGGCGTGCGCAGCTCCTGCACCTACGCGGGCGCGGCCTCCCTGGAGGAGTTCCACGAGAAGGCCGTCGTCGGCATCCAGAGCGCCGCCGGCTACGCCGAGGGCAAGCCGCTCCACTCCAGCTGGAGTTGACGGACAGTCACCTCATCGCGGTTCGGCGGCGGACGGGGGCCCGGGACGCTCCGTCCGCCGCCGGGACCCTTCACCGGCTCCTGCGGGTGCGGCGGCGTTCGGCGGCGCACCCACTCCCCGGACAGATCTGGAAGATCCTGCGCGACCGCCGCCCGAGAGGCGACGGTGCGCGCCACGCGATGCACGGCGTTGCCCGCCCGCACAACCTCGCTCTCACGGGATGACTCCCGCCGCATGCGGGACCTGACAGGTTCCCGGGAGAGGGCTCCCCACCTCGCAGTCTCGGAGGAGAAGTCAGGCGAGGCAGAACTCGTTGCCCTCGATGTCCTGCATCGTGATGCACGACTCGTTGACGCCATCGGCGCGCTGCGTCAGCACGTGCTTCGCGCCGAGCGCCATCAGCCGTGCGCACTCGGCCTCGAGCGCGGCCAGGCGCTCGTCACCCACGAGCCCGACGCCGGCCCGCACATCGAGATGCACCCGGTTCTTGACGACCTTGCCTTCGGGAACTCGCTGGAAGAGCAGGCGCGGAGCCACACCCGCGGGATCAGTGCACGCGAAGTAGATCGCATCCTCGGGCGGCAGCGAGCGGTAGCACTCCTCCCACGTGGCGAAGCCCTCCGGGACCGCCGGCAGGACGTACCCCAGCACCTCGCACCAGAAGGCGGCGAGACGCACAGGCTCCGCGCAGTCGAAGGCCACTTGGAACTGTTTGATCGTTGACATTGGCGCACAATAACAGGGGTTCTGCTCATCTCCGCAGGTCAAGGGGTCCGCAGGTGGTCAGGAGGAGGGCTGCTGCCCGCTGTCGTGTCGCGCGGTCGCAGGGGTGAACCGAGGTCACCGTCTCTCCAGAGGGAACCCGGCCAGCCACTCTCGTGCTGTCGAAGAGCAGTGACGGGACAACCTTCAGCCGTCAGCAGGCCCGCCACCGCCTGACCGGTCGGATCCGGCTGCCCGCCCGGGCCCCCGGCGACGGCGCCCGCCTCGGCGCCTACGGCCAACGCCACCTGCCCGGAAGGGCGTTGGGCGAGCCTGCACGGCGGCCCGGCACCGCTCCCGGTCGGGCCCGACCCTCCACCCCGCTGACGCGCCCACGCTGAGGCGCCGGGCGCCCTCGGGACCCTTGTCCCGACATCAGGGACCAACGGCCCGCAGACCCGCCCGGCACCCCCGGTGCAAGCTGTCGGCAGACGCCCGGGCCGGAGCTCCACAGCACCGCCCGGCCCACCGGCCGTGACCCGGCCGCCGCGTGCGCCACCCTGCACCGACGCACAGCAGCGCCACCGCACCGCGCCCCTTCGCACCCCGCCGCCCGCCCCGCACCCGGCGGCGGCACGCACGGACCACCGCCCCACCACGTCACCCCACCAGGGCACTTCGGCGCAGCCGCTCGGCGCGCCACCCCACCGAGGAGAGCCGGCATGGCCACCCAGCACACCCCTGCCCCCACGCCCCTGACGCCCCGCCGCACCGGCCGCCCGGAGGACGGTGCCACCAGCCGGGCCCCGTTCGCGACCGCCGCCACCCTCGCCACCGCCCGCATCGCCCTCGGCGCCGTCTTCCTCTGGGCCTTCCTCGACAAGACCTTCGGCCTCGGCTACGGCACCGCCGCGGGGCGTGCCTGGCTCGACGGCGCCTCCCCGACCGAGGGTTTCCTCGGCCACGTCGCCGCCGGCCCGCTGCGCGGCACCTTCCACGCCATGGCCGGTCAGACCTGGGTCGACTGGCTGTTCATGGCGAGCCTGCTCGGCCTCGGCCTCGCCCTCCTCGGCGGGATCGGGCTCCGGATCGCCGCCGTGGGCGGCACCGCCCTCCTCGCCCTGATGTGGGCCGCCGAGTGGCCGCCCGCCCGCCACCTCGCCGACGGCACCGCCAGCGGCTCCAGCAACCCGCTGATCGACTACCACCTCGTCTACGCCCTGCTCCTCGCCGTCCTCGCCGTCACCGGCGCCGGCACCACCTGGGGCCTCGGCCACCGCTGGACCGCCCTCCCCGCCGTCCGCACCCGCCCCTGGCTCCACTGACCCACCCCGGACCGCCCCCGCCCCCGCCCCCGCTCGATGACGGGGGCGGGGGCGCTGCGGTGGCCGGGTGGACACGAGCCGGAACGGCCGATCGACGAGGGGCAGCTCGCCCCCCGTTCAGGTCGCGGGAGTTCCGTGGCTACCGGATCCCTCCCGCTGACGGCCGTTGTCGAACAGGAGGGCGGGTTCGGCGAGGATGTCGCGGCCGGCCTCGCTCTTGTAGATCTCGTCGACGCTGCCGAACCGGGCCTCGGCATAGTCGAGTTCGAGCAGCGACGCAGCCTGGCGGACGGATGCCTCGTCGGGGCCCTCGATCTCCACGAAGGTGGCGAGGTCGGGCCAGGTGTCGAAGTCGAAGGCGACCTCACCCAGACGCCACTCCTCTCGATAGTTCTCCTGGTAGCGGACCTCCCGCAGACCGAGGCTGCGGAGGATCTCGGCCATGGACTGCAGATCGGCCACCTCGGTCTCGATCTCGGTGGTGCCGTCGATCGTGGTGGCGTCGGTGACCTGCTTGAGCGTCAACGTGGATCGGGTACCCTCGTCGCGCAGACGGACCCATGCACCGCCGTCGAGGGCATCGTTCTCGAAGATCTTCCTGGTGAGCAGGGTGCGGGGGAAAGCCTGGACGGCTCCCAGTACTGTCAGTCGCGCCTGGAGGTCGGCCACGTCGACAGCGAGGAACTTGGCCTCGTACTCGTGCTTCATGCGTCCTTCTTCCCGTGCGGGTGAGGGTGGTCCGACGTGCGGGCTGCGAGGAGCAGTCCCATCCGGTGGGTATGGTCCTGGAGCCGGCCGAGGTGGGCCCGCTCGGTGAACTCCGCAGTCCGCAGCGTCAGCAGAACGTTCCAGGCGCCCGTGAAGTGGCGGCTGAGCTTCTCGGGCGATGTGTAGTGGTCGACCAGATGGTGGCGCGCCTCCACCGGCATCATGAACTCCGCGCCGAACAGACCATCGGCGCGCACCAGGAACTGCATGCGGGCGACGAACTCGGCGAGCGGGCGGCGGTGGTTGACGCTGTAGTGCCAGGAGCAGCTGGTCCAAACCGCGTCGCAGAGCCTGTCGAGCGGCTCGGAGCCGAGGAAGTCCTGCTCCACGACCTGGACCCGGTCATACAGGTCTTCGAGCCTGAGACGGTCGATCAGCCCCGTCGCGTGGGCGTGTGCGGTGCCGGGCAGGTGCACTTCTCCGCCGTGAAGGGCGAGCGGGTCGCGTTCGACCGCGATGACGCGGTAGCCGGCGGCTGCCAGTGGAAGGACGAACTTGCCGTCGCTCGCGCCGATGACCGCGACGGTGGCGTCACGGGGTGCGTGCTCCTTCAGCGCGGCGAGGAACTGGGGGAAGAAGGTGAGGGTGTGCTCCCAAAGGCTCCGTGTCTGCACGGCAGTGGGATCCTTCCGCGTCGATGGCGAGGATGGACTGGACTACCTGCTCCGGTTCGAGGCCCGTGGTGTCCACCCGGCGCATCGGGAACTGCGCGTAGGCGGTGGTGATCCGCTCGACCACGTCCTCACCGAGGGCGTCCCACCGGGAGATCGGCTTGTGCCGCCCGGCGAGGCGGCGTTGGCGCTCGTCCTCCGTGCAGAACAGCTGGTAGGTGACAGGTTGGGGGAGATCCGGCGGCAGTATGACGCCGAGATTCGCGCCCAGGGCTCGATGGTTGGCCAGGCACCGGGCGAAGTAGCTCTCCACGACGACCGGGACGTCGGCGGCGAGGTGGTGCCGTATCTCGTCGACGGCGGTGAAGAGTGCGGAGAGGTAGAAGCTCATCCGGGCTTCGATGTTGTCCCGCATGTCGATCTCGCGCCGCAGTGGCTGGTAGAAGACCGGCACGGTGGGGACGAGAACGGCTTCGCGGGCTGCGGCGAGCATCGGTGCGACGGTCGATTTGCCAGTGCCGCGCAGCCCTTCGAGGCTCTCGAACAGCGGACGGTCAGACACGGGCGTACACCACGTCCGGAACGGCGAGGGTGAGTTCGTCGGTCGCGGAGGGCCGGTGGACGATGTGACCGGCGAGCTTGTCGTACCAGAAAGCATGCGAGTCCTTGCCGACGGCCTTGCAGGACATGGTGAGCGCACCGCGCGGGTCGGCCTCGATCCGCTCGATCTCTCGCGGTCCGTCGATGTGAGCGCAGATGTCCGGGGCACCGTCCTCGGACAGGTCCTCGTCAACGATCACCTCGATCGAGAGCTTCGCGCCCTTCAGCCGTTCGCGCAGGCGGGCGTACGCGGCGGGCTCGGTCACGAGCAGCTCGGGGTGGTCGGCCGCGTTGCCGACCGGGCGCATGCAGTGGAGCTTCAGTTGTCGGGCCCCGAAGTCCTGGAGGGTACGAGCCAGCGGGACCACCTCGTCGATGTTGCGGGCGGTCACCGTCATGGTGGCCCCGGTGGCGACACCGAGCTCCCGCGCCAGGTCGAGCGCGCTCAGCGCGCCCTGGTAGCTGCCGAACCTGCGGACGTGGTCGTTGGTCGCGCCGATGCCCTCCAACGACACCCTCAGCAGGTCGAGGTAGGGGGCGATCTCCGCGAGCCGGCGCTCGATGCGGTAGCCGTTGGTGCAAATCTGGACCTGCAGACCGAGTTCCTGTTTGGCATGGCGGACGACCTGCGGCAGGGCCTTGTAGATGAACGGCTCGCCACCGAGCAGGGTGACGGCCTCGGTGCCGTACCGGTCACGCATGAGGGTGAGGAGCTCGATGGCCTCCTCTGACGAGAACGCGTCCGCGCGTTTGAGCCGCTCGCCGTGGAAGCAGTGCAGGCACTCGAAGTTGCAGCGGTACAACAACTGCAGGTAGAGCATTCGGATCCGTTGGATCCCGGTCACTTCGCCGATCATACGAGTCTCCCTCGGCCGGTCGCTCGGCTGGTGACCTGATGGTGGCGAAGGGTTCCGGGATGGCGGCACCGCGTACCGGGACGGCTCGGAGACGTCTTGGGACGTTCTCAGTCGGACGCGAATGACCGCAAGAGTTTCAGAAGAGCCGGGGTGTCGGAGAGGTCCGGCAGCACGGTGCTCGCGCCCGCCGCAATCAGGTCGGCTTGGCTGTCGACACCCGTGGCCACGGCGATGACCCCGGCCTCGGAGGTGAGCGCCGCCTCGACATCACGAGGAGTGTCCCCCACCAGGACCACTGGTACGTCAACAGGCAGGCCGCGGTGTCGGCGAGCACGTTCTCGCGCGACGGCCACCAGCTCACGGCGCTGAACGGCATCGGCCCCGTAGGCTCCGACGGCCAGATCCAGCAGGTCGTCGAGGCCGAAGGCCGCGAGCTTCACCCGCGCGTTGGCCGCAATGTTGCCGGTCAGTACCGAAGAGACCCAGCCGGGCCGGTCGGCTGCCGCTTCGAGTGCTGCCCGGACGCCCGGGAGAGCCGTGCCGCGTCGGCGGAGGTCGTCGAACCGCTCGATCCCCGCCACTTCGAGGGCCGTCTGGACTGTCGGCCAGTCGGGCTCCGGTCGATCGTTGCGGCGGAACATCTCACGCATGATCAGGCGGTCGGTTCGGCCTTCGGTCCGGGCCGCATGGTTCGGTGGATACCCCGCCAGGGCGGCGAAGGCGGCCGCGTAGATCTCCTTGCTGACCCCCGCGTTCTCGATGAGCGTGTGGTCGATGTCCCAGAGGATGATCAGCGGCATGGCGCCAGCGTAGGCACCCTGCCGATCCGTGAGCCCATGAGGTGTCCCCCTACCTCCTTGCAAGCCGACGCCTGCCTCGGCTTGTATGGTTTCCGTGAACGAGCGACTTCGCTCCGTACTCGCTCAGCGCGGTGTCTCTCCCGAGTTGCTCGCCGCCGCGTGCGAGGTGGACCCCAAGACCGTGGGCCGCTGGATCGGCGGACGAGTGCCGCACGCGCGACACCGCTTCGCGGCCGCCCAGCACCTACGAGTGGAGGAGACCTTCCTCTGGCCCGCACCGGAGCCACTGACGGGCAGGCCGCTCGCGGCCGGCACCGAGCTGGTCGGCACCTACGTCAACCGAGCGAGCGTGCCACGGGAGATGTGGTTGTCGTTGCTGCGGGAGGCCGAGACCCAGATCGACGTGCTCGTGTTCTCCGGGACGTTCTTCGCACAGACCAACCCGCACGTCGCCAGGATGCTTGCGGAACGGGCCTCGGCCGGTGTTCGCGTCCGTCTGTGCTTCGGAGATCCGGCTGGCAGGGCGGCCGTTGTCCGGGGGCGTGAGGAGGGTATCGGTGACGCGCTCGCCGCGAAGATCCGTGCCTCGCTCACCTACTACCGGATCCTGCCGGACACGGCCGGCTGCGAGGTGCGCCTCCACGACACCACGCTCTACAACTCGCTGTTCCGCTACGACGGTGACCTCCTGGTCAATCCGCACGTGTGGGGCCAGCCCGCGAGTGCCAACCCTCTGCTCCACCTCAGGAGGGTCGACTCCACAGGATGGTTCGACAACTACGCTCAGAGCTTCGAAGCCGTCTGGGCCGGCGCGAAACCCTGGACACCCGTATCGGAGGGGAACACCGCACATGGGCAGGACTGAGTATCTCGACGACCCCGACGCCCCCAAGGCCAACACCCTCGTTCCTGCGAGCAACCTGCTCGTGGCCGACCACAACGGCGCCATCCTGATGCAGCGCCGACGTGACACCGGCCAGTGGGCCCTGCCCGGCGGGGCGCAGGACATCGGCGAGACCGCTGCCCAGTGCGCCGTGCGCGAATGCCTGGAGGAGACCGGCGTGATCGCCGAGGTGACCGGATTCCTGGGCGTCTACAGCAACCCGCACCACATCGTCGCGTACACCGACGGCGAGATCCGCCAGCAGTACGAGAACGCGTACATCGGCCGGCCCGTCGGCGGCGAGCCCACGATCAACGACGAGGCCGACGACGTCCGATGGATTCGGCCCGCCGACCTCGACCGGTACGACATCCACCCCAGCATGCGCCGACAGATCGGCGACTACCTCGCCGGCACCTATCCCTACCTCGGCTGAGCGGCCAGCGCGGCCTCCACCCGCGCCACCGCCGCGAAGATCGGCGGTGCTGCCCGACGGATGAACCGCCCCACCACGCTGTCCGCCCCGTAGCGCCCCACGATCTCCGCCACCCGTTCTCCGGCGGTCGTCAGGGCCCCGTCGGGCGTCGTCGTCATGTCGCAGTAGACCAGCGCATCCACCGGCCGCCGGTCGTCCAGCAGCGGGAACTCCGTCTCCAGAACGTCGCGGAGTCCCCGCTCCTCGGCTTCGAGCAGCGCGAACGAGTGGTTCGCCACCAATCGGGTCAGCCGATCATCCACCCCGTGGACGTCTCGGAGGAACCGGGCACCGTCGAGCGGGTGGAAATGGGTCATCGCCAGTCTCGGTGCATAGCCGATGTCATGCAGTAGCGCCGATGCGTGGACCACATCGGCGCTGTCGCCCAGCACACTGGCGAGACCGGCGGCCCGTGCAGCGACGCCTTTCGAATGCGCCCAGCGACGGGGCAGCACCACGGACAGTTCCGCTTCGGTGAGCCGCCACGCCCACTCGGTCAGGACCTCACTCATGCCCAGGTGCCTTCCCTCGCGGTCGAGAGGACAGTCCTCCGGCAGCAGCGCGGTCGCGTGTCGAGGGCCACCTGCTGCGGAGAGCTGCACACCCGGCTGTCCCCGGTCGTTCGACGGGTGTCCGAGGGATCGACGAGACGGCGACTCGTCGATCCCTCGCTGCGGTGGCCGGGTGGGGTCCGGGGGGTGGTCAGCGGCGGGGGCCGGTGGTGGCGTAGGCGGTGGTGCCGACGGCGGCCAGGGTGAGGGCCGTCCAGGTACCGGCGGCCGTGCCGGGCGGGAGCAGCATCCAGGTCATGACCTGCGTCGCCGGGTCCGTCGCGGGCGGGAGGACGAACGCGAACGACAGCCACACGAACGGCAGGACCCACGCGAACTGCGCCCCCCAGCAGGCCGCCCCGACCGCCACGAGCCCCATCAGCCCCGCGATGTCGCGCACGACGAGGGCCGGGGCGGCCGGCTGCCCGCTCACCACCTGCACCGCCAGCACCACCGCGCCGACGACGACCCCGCAGAGCAGGACGTGCGCCGCCCGGCGCGGCCACCAGCGGATCGCGGCCGTCCAGTCCAACGCGTGGTCCTGTCCGGCGAGGCCGGCCGAGAACGCCGTCGCCCCGGCGGCGAGGACGAGCGTGGACGGCAGGGGGTCCCCGGGCAGCCCGCCGCCCAGCCGGGCGAGCGTCCACACCGCCACCGCGCCGACCGCCACCGCGGCGAGGGCGGCCGGTACCCGCCGCGAACGCGCGTACAGCGTCAGCCACCTCACTGGACCCTGCCGGCGGTCAGTGCGGCGAACGGGAAGTCCGTGCAGGAGACCGCGGCGGCGTGCAGGGCGCCGATCCGCTGCCGCTGCTCCGGCCCGGGCAGCGCGGTGAGCTCCTCCCACACCGGGCGGGCCATGGCGTTCCAGTCCTTCAGGGTGTACATGGTCCCGTCGAGGGGCCGGAGCTCCCCTCCGAGGACCCAGGCCGCCGCGACGCTCTGGGCGACGGCCTCCTCCAGCGTGCCGCTCTCGGCGGAGCTCCGCGCGTGGCACAGCGGCACCAGGCCCTGGCCCGTCAGGGCCCGGGTGAGCCGCTCGCCCGACGCACCCCCGAACACCTCGTCGCCGAAGTCGACGAGCAGGGCGTCGCGCGACCGTTCCGCCTCACCGAGGAGCTCCCTCGGGACGGTGGTCTCACGGACGGTCACGGGCGCCGCGTCGCCCAGGGCCCCGTGCAGCAGGCGCAGCGCCTCCCGGCCGGGACCGGCCATACCGGCGAGCCGTGCCTGCCGGGCCGCCGTCACGCACACCGGGCCGTCGCAGACCTGCGTCACCGCGGCCCGGTCGACGACGTACGTGGCGCGGGGGTCGGCCGGCAGCAGGAGCAGCGCGACGGCGCCGCCCGCCAGCAGCGGGGTGAGGGCGAGCAGCCGGGCGCGCGGGCCGGCGGCGGCCAGCAGCGCGAAGCCCGTCGCGGCCAGGCCGAGCAGCCAGAGCGTCTGTCCGAGGTGCACGGACGCGGACAGCGTGAAGACCGTCTGGCGTACCTCGGACACCGCAGGCGACAGCAGCGCGAGGCGGTTCGGCGCGGCGGACGACGGCACCGCGGCGTCCGTGGTCTGCCGCAGGAGGCTGACGGCCACGAAGGCGCCCACGGCCAGTGCGGGCGGCGTGAGGACGGAGGGCAGGGCCCGTCCGACGCCCATGCCCAGGACGGCCCCCGCGACCAGCGCGAGCGCCCCCACCAGCGAGACCGGCAGCCAGCCGAGGTGGGTGTACGCGGCGTCTCCGGCGAGCACCCGCACCGCACCCACGAGGAGGACGAGCCCGAAGGCCGAGACCAGCGCGAACGCCGTCGTGCCCGCCAGGGCGGCCGCGCGGTGCCGTGCGGGTCTCGGGGTGCTGGCCAGCAGTTCGGCCGTCTTCGAGCGGTGGTCGCGCAGCCCCTGGAGCGCCCCGAGACCCACCGCGAGCGGCCACAGGAACAGCAGCAGGAACCGGGTCCACAGGGCCATCGAGGTCCACTGGGCCGTCCACAGCGTGGTGCCCCTCGACCACGCTCCGGGCACGAGGTGCAGGAACGCGAGGGCGAACGCCACCACGACGGCGCCGGCCCACGGGGCGACGGAACGCCGCAGCTCGATGCGGAGGATACGGAGGTTCACCAGGCGCCCCTCGTGCGTGCGGGGTCGACGAGCAGGGCCGAGTAGCCGCGCTCCAGCGGGCTGTCGCCCACGTGTTCCGGGCCGCCGGCCGCGGCCAGCTCGTCCGGGGTGCCCTGGAAGACCAGCCGCCCCTCGGCGAAGAGCACCACCTCGGTGCAGGCCGCGGCCACGTCCTCCACCAGGTGGGTCGAGACGACCACGCAGGTGTCCGTCCCCAGCTCCTGGAGCAGCCCGCGGAAGCGGAGCCGCTGCGCCGGGTCCAGACCGACCGTCGGCTCGTCGAGCAGCAGGATCGAGGGGTCGTTGACGATCGCCTGGGCGATGCCGGCCCGCCGCACCATCCCGCCCGACAGGGCCTTCATCCGCTCGTCCGCGCGGTCGGCCAGGCCGACCCGTTCCACGGCCCGCTGCACCGCCGCGGGGATGTCCGCCGTCGGCACCTCCTTCAACCAGGCCATGTACTCGACGAACTCTCGCACGGTGAAGCGCTTGTAGTAGCCGAACTCCTGCGGAAGGTAGCCGATCCGGCGGCGCAGCGCGCGGTGCTCGCCCGGTCCGCCCGCGGGCTCCCCGAGCAGCTCCAGTGCACCCCCGGTGGGGCGCAGCACGGTGGCCAGGGCCCGGATGAGCGTGGTCTTGCCGGCCCCGTTGGGACCGAGGAGTCCGTGGACGCCGGTGCCCAGCGACAGGTCGAGCCCGTCGACGGCCATCCGCTTCCTGCCGACCCTGACCTTCAGTCCGGTCGCCCGGATCTCCCAGGCGTAGGCCGTGGGGGCGATGTCGGCCCTGCTCACTGCGGGCATCGTGCGTTTCCTCGTCTCTCGGGGGTGCGGGGTCTCTCGGGGGTGCGGGGTGGCTCGGGGGTGCGGGGTCTCTCGGGGGTGCGGGGTGGCTCGGGGATGGGGGGTGGCTCGGGGATGGGGGGTGGCTCGGGGATGGGGCGTCTCGCGAACGTTCACCGGTGGGCGCCCAGCACGGTGTAGGCGCCCCTGCGGGCGAGGACGACGCCGACGCCCAGCAGGAGGATCAGCCCCCACACGGGCAGGCCGTCCGTCCGCAGGGCGAAGGCCGTCCGGCTGGTGGCCAGGGTCGGTGCCACCACGACCGCGGCCCAGGCGGCCACCAGGACGACGGCGGCGCGGGTCACCCCGATCATCCCGCCGAGCGCCAGGGTCATCGAGGTGAAGGCCAGGCAGGGCAGCAGCCACTGGGCGGCCGTCACCCCCGTCACCCATCCGCCCGCCAGCAGCGCGGGGATCACCACGACGAGCACGGAGGCGGTGCGCCGCAGCACCAGTTGCAGCCCCGCCCTCGGGGTGGAGGCCGTCAGCTCGTACGCCGGGTCGAGGCCGCGCGACCACGAGGCCGCGACGCCGCACACGGGCAGGACGGGGGCGAGCAGCAGCATCAGGGACACCTGTCCTGAGCCGGGGCCCGCCAGGTCCAGCAGCAGGGCGAGCAGCGTCACGGCCACGACCATGGCCAGCCACGGCGTCATGGCGGGCGTCGTCCAGGCCGACAGCCGCGCCCGGCGCCGGCGCGGGGCCGACGGGGCGGTCGTCGCCAGCTGGTGTTCGAGATCGGACCAGACGGTGTCGGTCAGCGCCGCCAGGGCGGGCGCGGCGGCCGGGACGGCGGCCGACAGCCGGTCGCGGCAGGGGCGGCACCCCTCCAGGTGGGCCTCCAGGGCCCACACCTCGTCCGCGACGAGATCCGTGTCGCCGCGCGCGTATCCGTCGATCAGTCGTGCCGACGCGTGTTCCACGTTCATCCCAGTGCCTCCCGCATCGCGATCCGGGCCCGGCGGGCGCGGGTCTTGACCGTTCCCTCGGGCAGTCCGAGGACGACGGCGGTCTCCCGGACGGACATCCCGTCGAGCACCATGGCCTGCAGTACCTCCCGGAGTTCCGGTGCGAGGCGCCGCAGCGCGTCCCCGACGTCACCGCCGACGGTGGCCACCAGGGCCTCCTCCTCGGCCGCGGGCGCCACGGGGTGCGGGGCCGCGGCGGGCGGGGGCTCCGCGTGGTGGGCCCTGCGCCGGAACGCGTCGACGAGGCGGCGGGCCGCGATCGTCCACAGCCAGCCGACGGCCGTCCCTCCGGTCCGGCTCCCGGCGAAGGAGCCCGCCGCGCGCCACACCGCCAGGTACGTCTCCTGCATGACCTCGGCGACGATCTGCTGGTCCGTGCAGCGGCGGTTCAACCGCACGGCCAGCCACGGCGACGTGCGCCGGTACAGCTCCTCGAAGGCGGCCCGGTCGCCCCGGGCCACCCGTCGTAGGAGGTGTTCCTCGTCCAGTTCCTGCGGCGCTGCCGCCCCAACCCGTTTCACACCTACTAGACGCCCCGTCGGGCCTGCGGGTTTTCTCCCGGACGTGATCCGGGTCACGTCCGGGCCGACGGTGCGGACGGGCGTCCGCCGACGGCGCGCGGGACCGCCGGCCGCCGCGGCCCGGGAACGCCCCGGCGGTGCCCGCCGGGATCACGGGTGGGGCGCGTGGGCTGCGCGGGGCGCGCCGAGGGCGTGGAGGAGATGGCGGAGGGCCGGCGTGGGGGGACCGGCCGGGCGGGCGAGGGAGGTGGTGACGGTCGGCCCGGCCAGCCGGCGGACGGCCACCCGGGGGAGGTCGGGGAGGCCGTTGACCTCGTAGAAGACGGTCCAGGAGGGGGTGGTGGCGGAGCCGATCTCGGCGAGGGTCTCGCGGAGGGTGGTGAAGGGTTCGCCGGGCGGCGGGTCGATGCCGGCTCCGCGGCAGGCGTCGGTGACGAGGGCGTGGAAGGCGGGGTTGCGGTCGCGGGCGGCGAGCCGCAGGGGCAGGTGGGCGAGCCGGTCGAGGCGGAGCTCGTCCTCGGCCGCCAGGGGGTGGTCCGCCGGGAGCGCGACGTGGAGGGGGTCGCGCCAGACGGGGACCAGGTCGAGGTCCGGGTGCGCGGTGACCGCGCAGAACAGGGCGGCGTCCAGCCCGCCCGTCCGCAGGGCCTCCAGCCGCTCGGCGGGCGGGCCCTGCCGCAGTCGCACCCGGAGGCCGGGTGCGCGGTCGGCGAGCCGCGCCAGGGCGTCGTCCAGGCGGGTCCCCGGGGTCTGGACGGCGCCGAGGCGGAGGACGCCGTCGGCTCCCGCGCGGATGCCGGCCGCCGTGCGCCGGACCTGCTCGGCGGCGGCGAGTGCGGCGCGGGCCTGCGGGAGGAGGCGCTCACCGGCGGCGGACAGGCGGGTCCCCCGGGTGGACCGGTCGAGGAGCACCACGCCGAGTTCGCGCTCCAGGCGGCGGACCTGCTGGCTCACGGCGGACTGCACGATGGTCAGCCGTTCGGCGGCCCGGCCGAACCCGCCCTCCTCGGCCACGGCGACGAAGTACTGCAGTTGCCTGAGCTCCATGCGCGGACCCCCACTCATCTCGATCGGTGATCACCGCCCGCTCCGACTGCTTCTGGCCCGGTGGTCGCTCCCCGGGTCGAATGGTGCCGTACACGTGATCCCGAGGGGAAAGGGGAGAGCCATGACCGCGGATCAACCACGCGCCCTGGTCGTCCGGTCGCAGGAGGCGGAGCGCCTCGCGCTGCCGGCGGGCGGCGCGTTCGGCCTGCTGGTCGACGCGGACGCGACCGGCGGTTCGTACGGCGCCAACCGGCTGACGCTCGGCGTCGGGGCCGACGGCGCCCGGCCGCACCACCACGCGGTGTCCTGGGAGCTGTTCTACGTCCTCGACGGCGTGGCGGAGTTCCTGCTCGGCGACTCCCTGGTGACCGTGGCCGCGGGCGGGGTGGTGTCGGTACCGCCGCTGCTGCCGCACGCCTTCGGGGCGGCGGCCGGCAGCCCGACCGACCTCCTGGTCGTCGCGTCGCCGGGGGTCGAGCGCTTCGGGTACTTCCGGGAACTCGCGGAAGCGGCCTGGGGGCGGCAGCCGTTCGACCGGCTGACGCCCTTGCAGGACCGGTACGACGTCCACTTCGGGTCGAGCGAGGTCTGGGACACCGCTCGCCGCCGACAGCCGCCCGCCCGACGGTCCGTCGGCGTTCTTCCGTGAAATCCAGCACCCGTGCCGGATTTTCCCCGGACCTTCGGCCGCGGCGGGGCCGGAGGTCCGTCCCCCCGGCCACGACCGGCCGGAACGCCCGACATGTTCCTGTACGGACCATGTTTTTGACGATCCATCAGGAATCCGGGCCGGGCAACCCTCGTAAAACAGAGGGCGGTTCGGATCGCGTACGTACTGGAGGGTTCCACCGCCGGAGCGCCGAACACTCCCCGCATCCGGGCGACTACCACTCGAAGCCACTCGGGCCCCAGCAACCCGCCCAGGTGGACCGCGTCACGTTCACATGTCAACCACACATCCTTGAAGCGACATCCTCAACAAGCATTGTGGCCACGCATGTTCGAAGGTAGAGTCCCGCTCCGCCGAGCACCGACAAGTGCTCGCACGGCATTCTTTGGGGCGGGCATGACAAATAACCGCAACATCAACGGGGCCACTTCCGACCTGATTGACGCGTTCACGGAAACCGTCGGGCGATTTCCCGAACGGCCGGCGATCGTCCACCACGGACGCGTCCTTAGTTATCGCCAACTCGACGAGTTGGCAAGCAGTTTGGCCGTCCGGCTGGGGGCCGGGCCCGGTGTGGTCGCCGTCCCGGCGGTCCATGCGCCGGAGACGGTCGTCGGACTGCTCGGTGTGCTCGCGGCCGGCGGCGTGTACTGCCCGGTCGATCCGGCCTTTCCGCCGCAGCGCCAACAGGCGATGCTGTCGGCGGTGGGGTGTCGCACCGGGCTCGCAGCGCCGGTCACCGACCCCGACGCCCGATCCGGGCCGTCCGGGCCGTCGGGGTCGTCGGGGTCGTCGGGGCTGTCGGGGCTGTCGGGGTCGCCGGGGCCGTCCGGGCCGTCCGGGCCGTCCGGGCCGGAGATCGTCGACCTGCCGCGATTAGCCGCACCCGACGCAGCCGCGCCGGGTCAGGCCGATCAGGCGGTTCAGGCCGATCAGGCGGTTCCGCGCGGTCCGTCGGGGCCCGCAGCGCCGGCGGGTCCCCCGCGTCCGCCGGCTCCGCCGCAGCCCGAACGGCCGCGACCGGCCGACCCCGAGCAGCCGGCCTACCTCCTCTTCACGTCGGGTTCGACCGGGCAGCCGAAACCCGTCGTGACGCCCCGCCGGGCGATCTCCGCCACCGTGCACGCGCTGCGCGGACTGTTCGGCCTCACGGCCGACGACCGGGTGCTGCAGTTCGCGTCGCTGAACTGGGACACCTGTTTCGAGGAGATCCTCCCGGCGCTCACCACCGGCGCCGCCCTCGTCCTCGACGACGAGGCGCACTCGGGATCGTTCCCCCGGTTCCTGCGGATGGTCGGGCGCGAGCGGATCACCGTCCTCGACCTGCCGACCGCGTTCTGGCACGAACTGGTCCTCCACCTCACCGAGGAGCAGGCCGGCCTGCCCGACTCGGTCCGGCTGCTGGTCATCGGCGGCGAGGCGGCCAACCCGGCCAGGCTCGCCGACTGGAGCCGCCTCGACACCGGGCGGATCCGCCTGCTCAACACCTACGGCTGCACCGAGACCACGCTGATCACCCACGCCGTCGACCTGCACGGACCAGGAGCACCCTCGTCCGGACCGGACTGGACGGCCGGCGAGCCCGCGCCGATCGGGCGGGCACTGCCGCACGTCGTCGAACAGATCAGCGCGGAGGGTGAGTTGGTCATCGGCGGCCCGGCCGTCGCGGCGGGCTACCACGGGCTGCCGGAGGCCACCGCGGCCCGGTTCACCGTCGTCGACGGCGAGCGCTGGTTCCGCACCGGCGACCGGGTGAGCCGCGCGCCGGACGGCGTGCTCACCCACCGGGGCCGGCTGGACGGCGAGATCAAGGTGCGCGGCATCCGGGTCGACCCGGCCGAGGTCGAGGCACACATCGCCGGCCACCCGGGGGTGAGCGCGGTGGCGGTGGCCGGGGCGACGGTGGCCGGCCGGTCCGCCCTGGTCGCGTACCTGGTGCCGCGCGCCGGAGCGGCGGCGGGGACGCTGGACGCCGACGTCCGGGCCTACCTGAGCAGTCGGGTGCCAGGCCACCTCGTGCCCAGCCGGATCACCGTCGTGCCCGAGCTGGTGCTCACCGCCAGCGGCAAGGTCGACCGGGCGGGCTCCCACCGCCGCCACTCGGCCGCCCCGGCGCATCCACCGCATCCGGTGTACCCGGCGCAGCCGCTCCGGGCGGCACGCGCGACGCCTTCCCCGCACTAGACGCGCCGACGCGCCGACGCGCCGACGCGCCGACGCGCCGACGGGCGGGCCCGCAGAACCGCGGGCACCCAGGCGCACCCCCGCACACGGACACACCCCGCACGCGGGGCGGGCCCCGGGCAGATCCCCGGGCAGGACCCGTCCCGAGGCCCCTCGCCGGGCCCCTCACCGACACCCCACCAGGTGCGCCGACAGGCGGCACCTGCCGGTCCATGAAAAGGAGAGCCTCGATGAGCGTTGACACCACCTCCGCCGACGCCGAGGACGTGGTGGCGATCTTCCGCCGCGTCCTGGAGACCACCGACGTCGCCGCGGACTCGGACTTCTTCCTCCTCGGCGGTGACTCGCTCATCGCCACCCGCGTACTGAGCGCGGTCGCCCGGACGTACGGCGTCGAGCTGTCCTTCGAGGACTTCGTGCTCGCACCCACCCCCGAGGGCCTCGCCGAGCTGATCGCGGCAGCCGGATGAGCGGCCGGGACACGGCCGCCGGGCGGGACGAAGCCCCCCAGGACTCCGGGAGACAGCACGACGC
The DNA here is from genome assembly GCF_040611255.1 of Kitasatospora sp. NPDC002965. NCBI lineage: Bacteria > Bacillati > Actinomycetota > Actinomycetes > Kitasatosporales > Streptomycetaceae > Kitasatospora > Kitasatospora sp. NPDC002965. Next base: position 51,631 of record NZ_JBEXNT010000024.1, read on the forward strand.
CCCGCAGGGCTCCGGCCCGGCGGGCGTCCGCTCCGCCGTCGTCGTCGGCGCCGGCCTCGCGGGCCTGACCGCCGCGAACGGGCTCGCGTCCCGCGGGGTCGAGGTCACCGTGCTCGAAGCACGCGAGCGGGTCGGCGGCCGGATCCACGGCCACGAGGTGGCCCCGGGTTCCTGGGTCGACGCCGGCGCCGCCTACCTGGGCGACCGGCACACCGAACTCCTCGCCCTGCTCAAGGAGTCGGGCCTCGACACCACGCCGACCACGATGCTCGGCGCCAGCCGCTTCGCGCTCGGCGGACCCGAACACGCCACCCGCGACGGGCGGTTCCCACCCCTCAACGCCGTGGCACTCGGCGACCTCTTCGACCGGCTGGCCGAACTCACCGCAGCGGTGCGGCCCGACGCGCCGTGGCTCACCCCCGACGCGGAGCGCCTGGACACCCTCACCGCGGCCGAGTGGGCCGACCGGCACCTGACCCACCCGGACGCCCGGCTCTTCTTCCCGCTCTTCCTCGGCGAGATGATGGCCGCCGACCCGGCCGAACTCTCCGTCCTGCACATGGCCTTCTACCTCCGGTCGGGCGGCGGTCTGCGCTATCTCAACGCCTTCGAGGGCGGCGCCCAGCAGGACCGCGTCGCGGGCGGCGCCCACCTGCTGTGCGAGCGGCTCGCCGAACGGCTGTCCGAGCGACCGGGCGCGCGGCTGTGGCTCGGCGAACCCGCCGTGGCGGTCCACCAGGACGCCGACGGGGTCACCGTCCGCACCGGGCGGGGCGTCCACCGGGCGGACGCGGCGGTGGTCGCGCTCCCCCCGCTGCTGGCCGACGGCCTCGACCACCGGCCCGCCCCGCCCGGCCCCCGGGCCGGCGCGCGTACCGGGCGCGGCTGCGCGGTGAAGGTCAACCTGGTCTATCCGTCGCCCGGTTGGCGCGACCACGGACTCTCCGGGTGGTCGGTCAACGCGGAGGGCCCGCTGCTCTCGACCGTCGACGACTCGCCGACGGCCGACGGGGTCGGGGTCCTGACCGGCTTCGTGACCGGCGCCGAGGCGCACCGGTTCGCCGCGCGGAGCCCGGAGCAGCAGCGGACCACCGCGGTCGCGCAGGCCGCCCGGCTCTTCCCGATGCTCCCGGAGCCGATCGGGTTCCATGTCACCGACTGGGTCAACGAGCCCTACAGCAGGGGCTGTTACGCCGCGCTGTTCGGTCCCGGCGACTGGCTCGGGCAGGGCCCGGCACTGACCGCACCGCACGGCCGGGTGCACTGGGCCGGCACCGAGACCAGTACGGAGTTCTTCGGGCTGATGGAGGGGGCGATCCGCTCCGGCCACCGCGTGGTCGCGGAGATCCTCGGCGACCACCGCTGAGCCGCGGCCCGCCGCACCCGTACCGCCCCGTACCCACCCCACCACCCCGGACCACCCCGCACCGCCGCGCTTCCCCGTACCACCGCGATCCCCGCTCCGCCCCGCACCACCGCCGCGCCACCCCACCGGCGGAGGCGACCACCTGCCGCGGAGAGCACGACCGGACGAACGCACCACCGCCGCACAGGACCCGCACCACCGCACGAACCCGTCCGCCGAGCACCAGTTCTCCCACCCCCCGTCGGCCCGCCCCGTGTGTTCCACAAGAACCGCGGCGGGCCACCCCCTCAGGAGACGCCATGAGCGACCAGAGTTCCATCCAGCCCGCCGGCCAGAGCCCCGTCGCGCCCCTCGCCGCCCGGGAGCGGCTGATGACCGAGCCGGAGCTCGGGGCCGGCAACTTCCTCGAACACGCCATCGCGGTGAACCCCAACCGCGCGGTCCCGTTCGCGTTCAGCCACCACACCGACCACCGCGGCGCCGTGGTGCTGCGCGGCCACAGTCTGCTGGACCTCGCCGCCCTGCGCGACCGGTACGCCGCCTGGTACCACGCCAACGGCGTGCGCCCGGGCGAGCCGGTCGCCGTGGTGGTCGGCGAGGGTCTGGAGCCGCTGCTGCACTTCCTCGCGCTCACCGCGCTGGGCGCCGTCCCGGCCCTGGTCAACGACGCCATGCGGCACGACGTGATGGTCCGCTACCTCCACCACGTCGGCGTGGTCGGCGTGGTCGCCGACGACACCACCCGGCTGGCCGCCGCCTACCGTGAGGACCCGCAGAGCCGGCCCCGCTTCCTCGCGCTCGCCGCCGAGATCCAGGCCTTCGACGCCGCCGCGTCCGGCGGACTCCCCGAGGCGTACCCGTACCGGCACGCGGCGGACGACGTGGTCGGGCTGATCCACTCCTCCGGCACCACCGGCACGCCCAAGTCGACCATGCTGGCGCACCGCCAGTTCTGGGACGGCAAGCAGCCGCGGATGGTCCGGTTCCCCGCCGAGCCGTACGACCGGCTGATGTCGCTGATGCCGCACACCCACGCCGGCGGGCTGAGCTACTTCCTCACCGCCACCCTGCTCGGTCTGCCGACGGTCGTCATGTCCGACTGGCGGCGCGCGGTGGTGGAGCCGGTGATGGAGGCGTTCCTGCCGACCATGGTGGCCTCCTTCCCGCGCACGTTCGTCGAACTCGCCACCGGGGAGCTGCCGGTGGCGGGCGCAGCCCGGGTCCACTCCTGGTTCAACACCGGCGACAGCGCGCACTACGGGCACATCCGCCGGCTGGTCGGGCTGGGCGAACGGCCCGCCGGGCTGATCCGGCCCTGGCTGCTGCCGAGCGAGAAGGCCGAGCAACCCGCCCTGCCAGGTTCGCAGTTCGTCGACGGCCTGGGATCGTCCGAGATGGGCATGGCGCTGTTCGGCCAGGTGACGACGCCGGAGAGCACGCGCAATGACCGGTGCGTCGGCAAGCCGCTCGAAGTGGTGCTCAAGGCGGCCGTGCTGGACCAGGACGGCGCCGAGGTCCCGGACGGCACGGTCGGGCTGCTCGGCGTGGTCACGCCGTCCCGGACGCCCGGCTACTGGAACAACGCCAGGCTGACCGGCAGCTTCGAGCTGAACGGCTACTGGCTCACCGGGGACGTCGCCCGGCGGGACGCGGACGGCTCCTTCTACCACCTCGACCGCACGGTGGACGTCGTCGACACCGTGGCGGGGCCGGTCTACAGCCTGCCGATCGAGGAGGTACTGCTGGCCGACTGCGCCGAGCTGGTGCGGGACTGTTCGGTGATCGGCGTGCCCGGCGGCGCCGGGAAGGGTCAACTCCCCGTCGCAGTGGTTCAGTTGCAGCACGAAGCCGACCAGGTGGGCGCCGAGGAGGTCCAGGAGGCCGCCAACAAGGCGCTGGCCGGGGCCGGGCTGTCCGCCCTCGCCGCCGTCCGGATCGCGCGCACCGCCGAGGAGTTCCCGCTCGGGCCGACCGGCAAGGTGCTCAAGCGCGAGCTGCGGACCCGCCTCGCCACGCTCTTCACCGGCCGGTAGTGCCGGATGGACCGCCCCCTACCCCCCGCACACCCCGTGACGGGGCAGCCGTACCAGTACGTCCGGACCCCGCTGGTCGAACCGGACTGGCGGAGACTGCCGGGCTGGCGCGACGTCACCGAGGCCCAGTGGCGGGACGCCCAGTGGCAGCGGGCGCACTGCGTGAAGAACGTCCGGCAGCTGCGGGCCGTCGTCGGCGACCTGCTGACCGACCGGTTCTACGAGGAACTCCTCGCCGACCAGGCCGAGTTCGCGACGATGCCGATCCTGCTCCCGCCGCAGATGCTCAACACCGTGGCCCCGCGCGCCCCGACCGTGCCGGAGGCGTTCACCGAGGCGTTCCTCGCCGACCCGGTCCGCCGGTACATGCTGCCCGTCCGCTCCGACCGGCACCCCCGGTGGCCCAGCCATCCCCGGGCCGAGCGCGACTCGCTGCACGAGGCCGAGATGTGGGTGGTCGAGGGCCTGACCCACCGCTACCCCACCAAGGTGCTGGCCGAGCTGGTCTCCACCTGCCCGCAGTACTGCGGGCACTGCACCCGGATGGACCTGGTCGGCACCTCCACGGCCCAGGTCGCCAAGAAGCGGCTGGTGCTCCGGCCCGCCCACCGGCAGGAGCAGATGCTCGACTACCTCAAGCGCACCCCGGCCGTGCGCGACGTGGTGGTCTCCGGCGGCGACCTCGCCAACGTGCCCTGGCCGCAGCTGGAGTCGTTCCTGCTGCGGCTGCTGGAACTGGAGTCGGTCCGCGACATCCGGCTCGCCAGCAAGGCGGTGGTGGGACTGCCCCAGCACTGGCTCCAGCCGCAGATCCGGGAGGGCGTGGCCCGGGTAGCCGCCGTCGCCGCGCGCCGCGCGGTGAACCTGGCCGTCCACACCCACGCCAACCACGTCCGGTCGGTGACCCCGCTGGTGGCCGAGGCGGCCCGGGGGCTGCTGGACGCGGGCGTCCGCGACGTCCGCAACCAGGGCGTGCTGATGCGCGGCGTCAACGCCACCCCCGGCGACCTGCTGGACCTCTGCTTCGCCCTCCAGGGCGAGGCGAACATCCTGCCGTACTACTTCTACCTCTGCGACATGATCCCGAACGCCGAGCACTGGCGGACCTCGGTGCACGAGGCGCAGCGGCTCCAGGAGGCGATCATGGGCTACCTCCCCGGCTACGCCACTCCCCGCCTGGTCTGCGACGTGCCGGACCTCGGCAAGCGCTGGGTGCACCAGGCGGTGGGGTACGACCGCGAGCGCGGCATCTCGTACTGGACCAAGAACTACCGCACCGAGCTGGAGGTCCGCGAGGGCGGCGGACCGGACGGTGACGACCCGCTCGACCGGCGCCACCCGTACTACGACCCGGTGGACACCCTCCCGGAGCCCGGCCGCCGCTGGTGGGCCGGGCACGCCGGGCACCCGACGAACCCGGAAGGAGCACGGTGAACCCCACCGGCCCCGCACACCCCATTGACCCCGCAAACCCCACAGACACCGAGAACCCCACAGGCCCCGCGCACGCCCCCGGTTCCGCGGACGGCTCCGGCCCGCTGCGCCGGATGTGCTGGATCTTCCCCGACCGCGAGTCGAGCCGGATGTCCGCGACCTGGCACCACTTCTTCTGGGACCTCTACGCGGAGATCGCCGAGGAGCTCGGCCTCACCTGGTGCCGGCACTCGCCCGACGCGGTGACCGTGGACGCCTCCGACCCCGCCCGTCCGCTGGTCTACGTGGACGAGGAGCCGGTGACCCCGCAGGACACCCTGTTCATCACCGCGCTCTACTCGCTGCCCTACCAGTCGATGGACGTCTTCAACCAGTACGCGCTGTACGCGGTGCTCGAACAGGCCGGCTTCTACCTGCCGTTCCCGCCACACGTCTCGCTGATCGGCAACGACAAGGTCGCCACCGTCCTGCACTTCGCCGACTCCCCCGTGCCGGCGATCCCGTCGGTCCGGATCGGCACCGGCCGGGACATCAGCAAGCACCTGTACGAGGTGGCGCTGGGCGGCCTCACCTACCCGGCCATCGTGAAGCCGGCCGGCTGGTGCGGCGGCGGGGGGATCAACCTGGCCCGCGGTCCGGAGGACATCCGGGGCCTGGCCAGCCTCGCCCAGGGCGGCGACACCACGCTCGTCGCCCAGCCGTACCTCGGCGACGGCACCGTCGACTACCGGGTCTACGTGGTCGGCGGCGAGCCGTACGCGGTGATGAAGCGGATCCCGGAGCCCGGCTCGCCGGTGGCCAACGCCAGCCGGGGCGGGGCGATGGAGTTCCCACCGGTGCCGGACGAACTGGCTGCCGCCACGGCGTACTTCGCCGAGAAACTGCAGATCCCGTTCTTCTGCGTCGACTTCCTGTACGACGGCGAGCGGTACTGGTTCTCCGAGCTGGAGCCGGACGGGGTGATCGCCCCGGACTGGTCCGACCCGGACCGCACCCTGCAACGGGACGTCGCGCGCGCCCGGTTCACCGCCTACCGCGACGCACACGCCAAGTGGCTCGCCAACGCCACGGCCCCGACCGGCAGGGCCACCACGGCCGCCACGGCCCCGATCACGACGCCTACGCCGACGCCGACCACGACCACGACCACGACCCCCCGAACGGACCCCCGATGACCGACGCGTTCTCCCTGCCGCCCGAGGCGGCCGAGCCGCACCTGGCCGTCGCCGGCCGGACCCTCGACCGGCTGCGGACCGTCCCCGCGCTGGCACCGCGCTACGCGGACCACCCGGGCAGCGTCCGCACCCTGGACGAGCTGGCCGCGCTGCCCCCGCTGGTCAAGGACGACCTGAACACCGCCCTGGCCCACCTGGACCCGCGCTCCGAGTCCGGCGCCACCTGGCTGTTCCAGAGCGGCGGCTCGACCGGCGCCCCCAAGGTCGGCTACGCGCCCACCGGCTTCTACATGGCCGGTGTCCACGCGCACTGGCAGCCGCTCGACCGCGAGGACGTGTTCGTCAACGCCTGGGGCGCCGGGCGGATGTGGGGCGCGCACTTCCTCGCCGCCGGACTCGCCGACCTGTCCGGCTGCCGGATCATCGCGCTCGGCTCGGTCACCCGGGAGGAGTACCCGGACTGGCTGGCCTTCCTCGCGGACCGCCGGGTGACCGCGATCGGCGGCACGCCGAGCGTGCTGCGGCTCTGGTTCGCCCACGCCCGCGCGGCCGGGATCAAGCTGCCCACCCTGCGCAAGGTGCTCTGGCTCGGCGAGGCCTGGCAGCCGCAGCTGGAGGAGGACATGGCGGCCGTCGCACCGGACGCCCGCCGCTGGGGCATGTTCGGCTCCACCGAGACCTGGGTGGTCGGCACCAACACCCCGGACTGCCCGGCCGACACCTTCCACCCGCTGCCCGCGCAGCTGGTGCACGCCGGCCCGGACGGGCTGCTGGACTTCACCACGCTCGACCCGGAGATGCTCAACCCCGTACTGCGCTACCGCACAGGCGACGCGGGCGAGTTGACCGCGTGCCCGTGCGGCCGGCCGGGCCGGGCGATGCGGGTCCTGGGGCGGCGGGACAGCGTGGTCCAGGTACGCGGCCTCGGCCTGCACGTGGACGAGCTGGTCGCCCGGGTGGAGCGGGAACCGGGCGTCTCCCGGGCCCAGGTCGTGATCACCGAGAACGGCGGGCGCGCCACCGGCGTGGACGTCCTGCTGCTGACCGACCCGGGTGCGGCGGTGGACGCCGAGGGGCTGCGCGCCGAGCTCCTCTCCGCGACGTTCACGCTCAGCACCGCCTTCCAGCACGACCCGGAGAACTTCCGGGTCCGGCCGGTCGACGAGCTGGTCAGCAACGACCGCACCGGCAAGACGGCCACCTTCGCCGTCCGGGAGGGCTCGTGAGCCCGCAGCGGCCGGGCGGCCTGGGCCGCGGCTTCAACCTCTTCTGGGCGGGCCAGACGGTCAGCGTGGTCGGTGACCGGATCACCGTCTTCGTCGTCCCCACCTTGATGATCTTCGTGCTGCACGCCTCCGCGCTCCAGGTCGGCGTGGTGGCGATGGCGCAGTACCTGGGCATCCCGCTGCTCGGGCCGGTGGCCGGTGTGCTGGTCGACCGGTGGGACAAACGCCGGACGATGCTCGTCTGCGACCTGGTCCGGCTGGTGGCGGTCCTGGTGATCCCGCTGGCGTACTGGCTGGACTTCCTGTCCACGGCGCTGCTGTTCGGCTGCGTGGCGGCGATCAGCGGCGCGACCATCTTCTTCAACGTCGGCTACCTGATCGCCGTCCCCGCCGTGGTGGAGAAGGACCAGATGGTCCGCGCCTACTCCCGGCTGGAGGGCAGCAGTTCGGTCTCCGAGGTGGCCGGTCCCTCGATCGCGGCCGGTCTGTACAGCGCGCTCGGCGTGGCCGCCCTGCTGGTGGACGCGGCCAGCTACCTGGTCTCCGCGGCCTGCTTCCGCTCCATGAAGCCCTGGGGCGGCCGGACGGTCGTCGAGGGCACGGTCTGGGAGCGGCTGACGGCCGGCTTCCGGCTGAACTGGGCGGATCCGGTGCTGCGCCGGGTGGTGCTGGCTGCCGTCACGCTCAACGCGGGCGGGCCGATCTTCGTCACCGTGCTGCCGGTCCTCGCCTACCGGGGGCTGGGCATCTCGGTCGGTGTCTTCGGTGCGGCCATGTCGGTCGGCGCCGTCGGCGCGCTGGCCGGCGCCGTGGTCGCGCCGCGGATCAGCGAGCGGCTCGGCCTGGGCCGGACCCTGGCCTGGTCGCTGCTGCTGCACTGCCTGGTCGGGCTCGGCGTGCTGGCCGCGCCGGCCCTGCCGCCGGGGCCGGTGATCGCCGTGACGATGGGCTGCTACGGCTTCTTCATGTCCTGCATCAACGTGTGCAGCGCCCCGACCCGGCAGGCCCGGATGTCCGCCGAGCACCAGGGCGTGATGCACGCGGCGTTCCGGACCGTCACCTGGGGGGTGATCCCGCTGGCCGCGCTGGTCGGCGGCCTGGCCGTCTCCGCGCTCACCGACCCGCTGGGGATCCGGGACGCGGCACGCTGGGTGATGGCCGGCGGCACCCTGCTGGCCGCCTGCTCCTTCCTTCCCGCGCTCGGCATCCAGCCGTTGCTCGACGCGGCCGCCCGGGAGAAGAAGCGGACCGGGGACGCGGGGGGCGCGGCCGACACCGGCGGCGCCGGGGACGCGGGCGGCACCGGGGACGCCGCACCGGAGCTGACGGAGACGGCGTCATGACCGGGCCCGTCGTGCTGATCACCGGCACCTCGTCCGGCATCGGCCTGGCCACCGCCGTCGCCGCGGCCCGCGCGGGGTACACCGCGGTCGCGACCCTGCGCGACCCGGACCGTGCCGGGGAGCTCTCGGAGGCGGCCGGCCGGGCCGGCGTCGCCCTGGACGTCCGCCGGCTCGACGTCACCGACGCCGCCTCCGTCGCCGCCTGCCTCGACGGCGTGGCCGGGACGTACGGGCGGCTGGACGCGGTGGTCAACAACGCCGGGGTCTCCAACTCCGACCCGACGCTGGAGATGTCGACGACGGCGGCGCTGCGGGCCAACCTGGAGGTGAACTTCTTCGGCGTCGTCGAGGTGAGCCGGGCCGCGATGCCGCTGCTGCGCGCGTCCGGCGGCCGGTTGGTCACCGTCGGCAGCGTGCACGGGGTGGTCGGTCAGCCGTTCAACGAGGCCTACTGCGCGGCCAAGTTCGCCGTCGAGGGGTTCATGGAGAGCCTGGCCCCGGTCGCCGGGGCGCACGGCGTGAGGGTCTCCGTCGTCGTCCCCGGCTTCGTGCCGGACACCCGGTTCGGGATCTTCCCGGACATCGACCGCACCACCATCCAGGCCGCCTCAGGCCCGTACGCGCCCACCTTCGCCGACTACCTCGCCTGGGTGGGCGGCCAGGGCTGGGAGGCGGCCGGGCAACCGGCCCGGGAGGTCGCCGAGGTGGTCGTGCGGACCCTGCGCGCCGAGCACCCCGCCTTCCGCGTCCCCACCAACGACTGGGCCGCCGCGTACCTGGCGCAGAAGCTCGCCGACCGGGACGGCGCCGCCGTCCAGACCCTCGCCCGCACGTGGATCGGCCGGCCCGGCGCCGGCTGAGGCCCGGCCCGCCCCTACCCCCGGCAATCCCGCCGCCCCCGCCCCCGCAGTCAGGAGAAGTACCGTGCCCGCCAAACCGCTGCCCGACCTGGTCGACTTCGCCCGGAGGAACTCCCCCTTCTACGCGGAGCTGTACCGCGGCCTGCCGGACCGCATCGAGCACCTCACGCAGCTCCCCGTCATCGAGCAGACCGCCTTCTGGGCCGCCAACTCGTGGCCGGAGAACCGTCTGCTGACCGGTCCGCTGCTCGACGCGGGCGTCTACAAGACCGGCGGCACCACCGGCGTCCCCAAGTTCTCGCCCTGGTCGCGCACCGAGCACGCCGACTCCGTCACCGCCTTCGGCGCGGGCCTGGTCCAGGCCGGCCTCAAGCCCGGCCACCGGGTCGCCAACCTGTTCTGGGCCGGCGAGCTCTACGGCGGCTTCCTCTACATCGAGAACGCCCTGCACCACGCCCCGGTGGACAACGTCCGCCTGCCCGTCGGCGCCGCACCGGACGCGTACGTGGCCGGACTGATCGAGGACTTCGGCGTCGACGTGCTGGCGGGCGAGCCGATGAAGCTCAGCTCGGTCGCCGAGTACCTGGTGAAGCACGGACAGGTCGCCGAGCGCGTCGAACTACTGCTCTTCGGCGGCGACCTGCTCTTCGCCGACCTGCGGCCGATCCTCTCCCGGGCCTTCCCCAAGGCGGCCGTCGCCTCGATCGGCTACGCCTCGGTGGACGCCGGGCTGGTCGGCGCGCCGGTGCCGGGCGACGACGTCCGGGTGCACGAGGCGTTCCCGAACCGCACGGTCGTCGAGCTGGTCGACGACGTGACCGGCGAGCCGATCACCGCCCCGGGGGTGCCCGGCCGGGTGGTGGTCACCAACCTGTTCCGCACCCTGATGCCGATCCTGCGCTACCCCACCGGTGACCGTGCCGAGTGGGTCGACCCGGAGCGCGGACGGTTCCGGCTGGTCGGCCGGTCGGTCGAGGGCGCCCGGATCGGCACCGTCGCGATGCCGACCGAGGAGATCCGCGCGGTGCTGGTCGCCGCCGACCCGGACCAGGTGATCTCCGGCATCCAGCTGGTGCAGCGCCGGTGGGACGGCAAGGACGGCCTGATCCTCCGGCTCGGCTACACCGAGGAGCTCCCCCCGGCCGAGCTGAGCGAGCGGCTGATCGGCGCCGTGTACGCGGCCCGCCCGCTCTACCCGCACGACGTGGCGGACGGCGCGATCCACCACCTCACCGTCGAGTGGGTGCCGCGCGCCGAGCTGGTCACCAACCCGCGCACCGGCAAGCTCCAGCAGGTCGTGGACGAGCGCCCGCCGGCCTGACGCACGGCCGGGCCGGCCGGTGCGCCGTCGGCCCGGCCGCGGTCGGCCGTGCGCGGTCAGCCCGTCAGCGGCTTCCCGGCCAGCATCACGCTCTGGCCGCGGAACTCCGCGACGGTCTTCCCGGCCGCGGTCCGCACCGTCACGTCGTAGACGCCGGTGCGCCCGGACCGGGCCCGTTCGAGCGCCTCGGCGACCAGCTCGTCGCCGACCGCGGCCGGCGCCAGGAAGGTCACCTGCGCGGCCTGCGCCACCGTCACCGGTCCGTAGCTGTTGCAGGCGTAGGAGAACGCCGCGTCGGCGAGCAGGAAGAGGTAGCCGCCGTGGGCGGTCCCGTGGCCGTTGACCATGGCCGGGGCCACCGTCATCCGCATCAGCGCCCGCCCGGTGGCCACCTCGTCCAGCGTGATGCCCAGCGACCGGCAGGTCAGGTCCCGCTCGTACAGCGCGGCCATCCGGGAGTTCAGTCCGACGGATCCCGCCGCCACCGCAGTCTCCGCACCCATGACATCCTGCCTTCCCCCCGGGCGAGCCCGAAGCGGTCGGTGTGCCGCGCAGCCACGTGGCAGCCCTCGTGACGCGCACCCGGCACACACCCGGCACACACCCGGCCACCGCATTACACCGAGGCCCGCGACGGGCTGTCAACGGTCCGCCGGATGAACGGAATCCACGTCAGAGCAGACGCTTGATGTCCCCGCGCGCCCGGTAGAACGCGCCGTTGCCCGACTCCAGCACCTCGGCCACCAGGTAGCGCGCGCCCGGCACCCGGATGTCCTTCGGGAACTGCACCCGGCGGCTCGGGTCGAAGCCCGCCGAGACCACCCGCACCCGCAGCCGGACACCGTCCTGCACGCACTCCACCTCGACGCCGCCGGCCGCGCCCGCCGATCCGGCGGTCACCGCCTCGATCTCGGCCCCGGCCACCGCGGCCGTCCAGCCGTCGCCGTCCACCTCGGCGGCCTGCGGCAGCCGGCCCTCCTCCGCCTCGCGCACCGCCGTCTCGCTCGCGTCCAGGCAGACCAGCGAGCCGTCCGTGGTCACGAGGTACAGCCGGCCGTCGCGGTACTGCATGCTGTACGCCGAACCGCAGCCGGTGCCCAGCTTCCACAGCCGGGTGCCGTCGGCCGCGAAGCAGTACACCGAGGAGTGGTTGTCCCCGGCGAAGACGTACCGGCCGTCGGGCGAGGCGGCGCAGGAGAACACGGCCGCGTCGCAGCGGTAGCGGGCGACCTCGGAGCCGTCCGCCTTCCGCAGCCGGTGGACCGAGCCGCGCGACGTCCCGGCGAACACCTCGTCCGGCTCCTGCCAGCCGAACAGCACGGCGCCGTCGGTGCGGGCGTGCCAGACCGGCTCGCCGCCGCGCGCCGCGTACCGGGCCACCCCGCGCGAGTGCCCGTGGTAGACGCCGTCCGCGTCGCAGCGCACCATCCAGCCGTCGGTGCCCTCGGCCTTGCGCCGCCACTGGAACTCGTCCTCGTGGTCGACGGTGGTGATCCCGCCGCGCGCGTCGGCCACGCCGAGCACGCCGTCGTGGATGTCCAGCCAGTAGATGTCGACGTCCTCGGCTATCTCGTACGCCACCCGCGGCACCTTGCCGCCGAGGTCGTACACCTTGCCGTCGTCACAGCCCGCGTAGATCCACCAGTCGTCCGCCACGATGCACTTGACCCCGTCGGGCAGCCCGTAGCGGCCGGTCACCCGGCCGTCGTGGGTCAGCGTGTAGACGTCGCCGCGCTCGTTGCCCACCCAGGCGTGCTCCTCGCCGACGAAGATGCCGAACGCGGCCGCGCCGGAGCGGAACCGCCACAGCACCGGCGCCTGAGTGGCCGTCGAGCGGGAGCTGACGATCGCCCGCCGCGTCACCGCCCGGGCCTGGCGCACCCCGCGCACCGCCGGGGCGTAGCCCTTGCGGACCTTCTCCCCGATCTTCTTGGCGGCGGCCGCCGCGGCCTTCTCCGGCGACGCATAGGCGGTGGTCTTGGTCTGGCCGCCCTCGCCGATCCGGCCGTAGGTGACGGTCACGTCCACCCCCGCGACCCGGACCTCGTAGAACTTGTGGGCGCTGCCGGTGTCCTCGGACAGCTCCAGGTAGGTCGACTGCTCGGCGGCGGTGGCTGGCATGGCGTGGGCCCCTTCCGGGCGCGGTGTGGCGCGGTCCCGCGCGGTGTCGCGCGGTCGGTGCGGCGGCCTACGGCGGTCCGCCCCTCGACACCCCAGAACCTAGAGGACGCCTCCGACAGCCCGACCGGAGGGGCCGGTCTTCCTGCCCGAACGGACCTTCCGTTCCGTACACGGATCTGACAGCATCGTCCGCTATCCGGTGGTCCGACACCGGAATCGGTGTGGCGTCCGTGCACGGGAGCGGGGCGTACGGGGGCAGGAGACGCGGGATGCAAGGCCAGACCCTCGAACCGGTCCGCGTCGAGCACCGGCCCGCGCCGTGGGTCCGCACCCGGCTGCGGTCCGCACGGTCCACGGCCGTCCTCAACGCCGTCCTGGTCCTCGCCGCCGTGTTCCTCACCGCGGCGCTGCCCCGGGCCGTGGACCTCGGCGCGGACGCGGCCCTGCGCGACTTCCTGCACTCCCGCAACGCGAGCGGGACCAGCCTGTACACCACCTCCGAGATCCGGGACGGCGACGACACCGCCGCCCTGGCCGCGGTCGCCGCCGACCTCGCCTCCCGGACCGGCGGAGAGTTCCGCATCGCCGACAGCGGCCCGGTCTACGGCGTGTTCGGCGCCAAGCCCACGCCCCTCGGCAACCCGGGCCTCGCCCGCCCCGACGGCCTCTCGCCGTCGCTGCGGCTGCTCAACCTGGCGAAGATCGCCGAGCACACCACCCTGGTCGCCGGCCGGTGGCCGACCGGCGCCCCGCGCGGCCGGCCGCTGCCGATCGCGGTCTCGGCGCACGCCGCCGAGAAGCTGAGCATCCACCTGGGCGACGTGCTCACCGAGGAGTTCGGCAACCCCGCGCCGGAGCTGGGGGTCGAGGTCGTCGGTTTCTACTCCGCCCACGACGAGGCCGACCCGTACTGGACCGACCTCGGCTGCGTGACCCGCGGCTGCCTGGAACTCCCCCTCACCAACGAGAAGCTGCGCGCCTGGCAGACCACCGGCGTCGTCGGCGACGAGTCGCTGACCCGGCTCGTCGAGTGGGCCCGGGGCGGGCACGCCTTCTGGCGGCAGCCGGTCGACCCGGACTCGCTGCGCGTGGACCGGCTCCCCCGGGCCGAGACCGAGATCAACTCCTACCTGACCGGCCCGACCGCCGCCGGCCTGATGACCACCACCGGCCGGCCCGACCTGCGCACCGTCTCCCTGCTGCCGCAGCTGTTCACCCTGGCCACCGAACGCCGGGAGGCCGCCGCACCGCTGGCGGCGATCGGCCCGGCCGGGCTCGCCGGGGTCGTCGCGGTGGTGCTCCTCCTGGCCGCCGCACTGGCCGCCGACCGGCGCACCGCGGAGATCCGGCTGCTCCGGGCCCGCGGCGGCTCGCAGGGCGGCGTGCTGCGCCGGCTGCTCGGCGAGGGCGCCGTGACGGTGCTCCCCGCCGCCGGCCTGGGCCTGGCGCTCGCCCTCCTGCTGCTGCCGACCCCGCGCTGGGGCGCCTCCGTGCTGGCCGGCACGGCCGTGGCGCTGGTCTCCCTGGTCGCCTTCCCGCTGCGCGCCGCGATGCTGCTCTCCGGCCCCCGCCCGACCGACGGCCGGCGCCGGCTGGTCGGCGAACTCGCCGTACTGGCCGTCACGGTGGCGGCCGTGGCCGAGGTCAGGCGGCGCGGCGTCACCCCGGCCGGCAGCGGCCTCGATCCGCTGGTGGTCACCACCCCGCTGCTGATCGCGCTCGCCGCCGGTCTGCTGATCGCGCGCATCCAGCCGCTGCTGGTCGGCTCGCTGGCCCGGCTGGTCGGACGGCGGCGCGGCGTCGTCGGCTTCCTCGGCCTGGCCCGCGCCGCGCGCGGCACCGGCGACCGCCCCCGCCCCACCGTCCTCCCGGTGTTCGCCCTGCTGCTCGCCGTCACCACGGCCGGCTTCGGGGCCGACATGATCGACGCGGTCGACTCCGGCCGGGTGCGCAGCTCGCGCGTCGCCGTCGGCGGCGACGTCATGCTGAGCGGACCGACCGGTGTCACCCTGCCGGACTCCTTCACCGCCGCCGCCGGCGCCCTGCCCGGGGTCACGGCCGCCACCGCCGTCTTCCTGGAGACCGACGCCGTCGTGCTCCGGCCCGGCGACCGCCCGCTCACGATCACCGCCGTGGTGGTCGACCCGGTCGCCTACGCCGCCATCTCGCGCTCGCTCGGCCGGGGCGTCTTCGACCCGGAGAGGCTCGGCGGCGCCGCGGCGGCGGCCCCCGCGGGCGGGGTCCCCGAGCCGTCCGGCCCACCGGACACCCCCGTCCCCGCGCTGTACTCCGCCGGCCTGGTCGCCGCGCTCGGCGGCGACGCCGACGCCCGTCGGCTCCGCTTCGGCAGCAACGGCGAGATCTCCGCCGCCCGGGCCGCCACCGTCGACGCCACCCCCGCGCTGCGCGACTCGACCCGCCCGTTCGTGGTGCTCCCGGCCGGACCCGCCGTCGCCCTGCTGCCCGAACTCGCCCGCCGCACCTACTGGTACGCCGTCGGCGACATCGACGCGGACGCCGTGCGGCGGCTGGCGCACCGGCTGCCGGTGACCGAGATCGTCGCCGACACGGCGAGGCTCACCGGCATCCGGCCCGCCGGGCCGAACGCCGACTCCCTCCCCGAGGGGTACCTGATGTACACCAGTGAGGAGTTCGTCACCGAGCTCACCACCGACCCCCTCCAGCACGCCGCCTCGCGGATCTTCCGGGCCGCCACGGCCGGCGCCGGGGCGTTCGCCCTGCTCGCGGTGCTGCTCACCCTGCTCCGGGCCGCCCCCGACCGCGCCGCGTCGCTGGCCCGGCTGCGCACCATGGGCCTGCGTCCCCGGCAGGGGCTGGCCCTCATCCTCACCGAGACGCTGCCCCAGACGCTGCTCGCCGCGGCCGGCGGCGCACTGGCGGCGCTGACCGCCGTCGCCGTGCTCGGGCCGGTCTTCGACCTCTCCGCCCTGCTCGGCACCCGCGTGCCGCCGGGCCTGCCGGTGAGCGGCTGGGCCGTGGTGCCGCCGACGCTCGGCCTCGCCGCGCTGGTCGCGGCCGGGGTCCTCGCCGAGGCCCTGGTCGCCGGGCGCCGCCAGATCGCCACCGAGCTGCGGGTCGGCGACGGCAACTGACGGGCGGGGCGGTGGGGCGGTCGGGCGGCGGCGCGGTCGGGGACGGTCGGGGGCGAGCGGGCGGTCGGGCGGTGGCCGCGGCGGGCTACCGCACCGGGCCGTCCGGCGCGGCGGCGACCGCGGCCAGGTAGGCCGCCGTCAGTTCGGGCGAGGCCAGCCACGCGGCGTGGTCGACGGGATCGGCGTAGGTGTCGGCGAGCCTGCGGGCCACCGGCTCGTACGCGGCGGCGGCCCCGAACACCGCCTGGAGGTGGTCGGGCATGGTCAGCATCGCCGTGGTGAAGTCGACCGTGTGGCGGGCGTGCCGGTGCCAGAAGTCCTCGAAGGTGGCGTGCATCCACTCCGGTGTGAACGCAGCCCCGCCCCGCCCGGTGATCGCCGCCAGGTAGGCGTCGGCCGCCCGGGCCGCACTGTTCGCGCCCTGGCCGGTGATCGGGTCGTTCACCACCAGCACGTCGCCGATGCCGAGCACGGCCACCCCGTCGGCGCCGCCGCCCGTGGCGCCGTCCAGGTGCGCGACCGGACGCCGCACCACCGGGGTGAGCGCCCCGTACAGGGCCGCTCCGGCGTCGGTGGGCTCGGCGGCCGACCAGAGGTCCGCCTCCCACGGCAGGTACGTGCGCAGCAACTCCCTGATCCGGAGCAGCTGTTCGGCCGGTTCCGGGCGGTCGGCGAAGCAGTCGAACGGGCTGCCGGGGACGGCCTCCCAGAGCAGGATGTCGCACGGGCCCGACAGGGTCAGCGCCGGCTGGAGGTACAGCTCCCCGACGCCGGGGACGGCGTGCATCCGCGCCCTCGGCCCGGCCGACGGATCGGGTGTGCCGACCCCGTGCGCGTACAGCGCGGCCAGCGTGCGCTGCGGCGCGTCGAACGGCGAGCGGGCGGTGTCCGGCGCGAAGATCCCGGACAGTCCGCCCCGGCCGACGGCGACGACCGTCAGCTCGTGCGCCTCGGCCACCCGCCGCAGACCGGGCCGGTCCAGGCTCCGGTACTCGACCCGGCCGCCGCGCTCGGCGACCAGCTCCAGCCAGCGCGCCATCTTCAGCCGCTGGTCGACCGCCTGCGCGGGCTCGGTCAGCGTCATGGTGAACTCCAGGGCGCGAACGCCCGGTTCGGGCACCAGCACGGCGTCCACGCTCCGGACGGCCGGGGCCGCTCCGGCCCACAGGTCCAGTCCGGCCGCCCGTTCGATCCGCAGCGCCGGACCGAACATCGCCTGCGTCGAGAGCACCGGACCGCCGCGCAGCTGCCCGGGCGTCCGGGCCGACACCACCGTGACCTCGTACCCGCCCGCCGCGAGCAGGCCCAGCGCGAGCTGGAGGCCCGCCTGACCCGCTCCGGCGATCGCGATCCGGCGCATGGCGTCCTCCGGCCCTCGATGTCCACCGCGTGACGTCCACACTACGTCAACTCGTGCTCCCGATAACCGGGATGACCGCTCCGTGTCGATCCTGCGCACACCGCCGCACACCGCACCGCGCCCGCGCCGGTGATCAGTACGCTGGCGGGACCGGGCGCGCCGAGCGGGCGCGCACGGACACCGGACCGGGCGACCGGTCCCCGTCGACGACGAGGGAGGCCCGGCGGATGACTCGGGTGGTGGTGGTGAGCGGCGGAGGCACCGGGATCGGGTACGCCGTCGCGGGGGCCTTCGCGGGGGACGGCGAGCAGGTGGTCCTGGTCGGACGGCGCACCGAGGTGCTGGACCGGGCCGTCGACCGGCTGCGCGCCGCACATCCCGGCGCACCGGTGCCGGTCCGGCTGACGGCCGACCTGTCCGACCCGGACGGGGCCGGGCGGGTGGCGCGGAGCATCGGCGAGCGGTGGGAGCGGGTCGACGTGCTGGTCAACGCCGCGGGGGGCAACGCGGCTCTGGGCTCACCGGCCGACCGGCCGGACGCTCTCGCCGGGGCGGCCCGGGAGTGGGAGGAGAACTTCCGCGCCAACACCCTCACCGCCGTCCTGCTCACGGAGGCGCTCAGGGAACGGCTCGCGGCACCCGGCGGCCGGGTCCTCCTGATCGGTTCGATCGCCGCGTACCGGGGATCCGGCTCGGGCTCCTACGGCGCCGCCAAGGCCGCCCTCCACCCGTACGCCTACGACCTGTCCGCCCAGTTGGGCCCCCGGGGCATCACGGTGAACGTGATCGCCCCCGGCTACGTCGCCGACACGGAGTTCTTCCGCGGCGAGCTCTCCGCCGAGCGCGAGGCGACCCTGGTCGCCCAGGCCGACACCCGCCGGGCCGGGCGCCCGGCCGACGTCGCGGAGACCGCCCGCTGGCTGGCCGCGCCGTCCGCCGGTCATGTGACCGCCCAGATCATCCAGGTCAACGGCGGTGCCGAGCACGGCCGTTGACCTCGATCCACCTCTCCGGCCCCGGCAGGGCCAGACGGGCAGGGCGGCGCGGGACGGTCTGCGGTCGGTCCCCGGGGCCGGCCCCACACCGGACCCGGGGACCACCCCGGCCCGGTCCCACACGGGGCCGGGGTCCCGCCCGGAGGCCGGGCTCAGCCCGAACTCGCCCGCACGACGAGTTCGGTGGGCAGTTCGAGCCCGGCCCCGGTCACCTGTTCGCCCCGTACCTGGGCCAGGAGCAGTCCCACCAGCGCGGCCGCGATGCCGCGCAGCGGCAGCCGGACCGAGGTGAGCGGCGGATACAGGTGCCGGCCGAGCGGAGTGTCGTGGAAGCCGGTGACCGCGAGGTCGCGTCCGACGAGCAGGCCCTCGGCCCGGGCGGCCTCGTAGACGTCGAGGGCCGCCAGGTCGTTGTCCGCGGCGAGGGCGGTGGGCCGGTCCCGGCCCCGCAGCAGGGTGCGGAGCGACCCGGCCTCCGGCACCGGCACGACCTCCAGGCCGAGCCGGCGCGCCTCCCGGTGGAAGCCCGCACGGCGCGCCACCAGCCACGGCAGCTCCGCCGGCGCCCCCGCCACGGACCCCGGACCCGCGTCCGGGCCCGCCGGCGGACGCGGGGACGACCCGGCCCCGTCGGCCGGCCCGTCGGCCGGCCCCCCGGGCGCCCGCACCACCGAGCCCACGAAGCAGACCCGCCGGTGGCCGCGCTCCGCGAGGTGGCGGGCGATCTCCGCCGTGGCCGCCGCGTTGTCGATGTCCACCCAGTGCTGGGGCAGCCCCGGCGCGGTGCGGCCGAAGGAGGCGAACGGGACGCCGACCCGGGCCGCGTGGGCGACCCGGGCGTCCTCGGGGAGCACGTCCGCGAGGACCAGCCCGTCCACCTGGCGGGCCGCCACCAGGTCGTCGATCGCGGCCCGGGTCTGCGCCTCCCCCGGTGCCGCGCGGACCAGCAGGACCCGGTGCCCCTCCGCGCCGGCCGCGTCCACCAGGGCTTCCAGGAAACCCGCCATCAGCGGGTTCGGGTCGAACGGGTCGTCCACCGGCGCGAGGTAGCCGATGGTGCGCCGTTCGCCGGTCCGCAGCGAGCGGGCCGACTGGTCCGGCCGGTAGCCGAACCGGTCGATGGCGGCGGTGACCCGGGCGAGCGTGTCCGGGTGGACGCGGTGCGGGGCGTTGAGCGCGTTGGAGACGGTCTGCCGGGACACGCCGGCCGCGCGGGCGACGTCCGCGATGGTGGTGGCGCGGCGCGCGGGGCGTGTTCCCTCGGTCATCGGTGCTCCGGTCGCTGGATCAGTGGTCGCCGTGCGGGTCCTGCGCCGGGCGGCGCAGCGTCAGCAGTCCGCCCCGGGGGACGACGACCGTGACCCCGCCCTCCACGAGGTCGACGGTCCCCTGGTGGACGGTCCGCCCGCGGGCGTCCTGGACGGTGGCCTCGGCCGTGCCCCGGCCGCCGACGAGGCGCACGTCGGGGTCGGCGTCGGCATTGGCGACCAGCAGGCTACGCCACGGACCGGCACCGGCGCCCGCGTCGACCGGCAGCGGCGCGTAGCGGGCGACGACGGTGGTGCCCGTCCCGGAGCCGGTCGCGGTGACCATCGGGTAGCCGAGGTCGGGCCGGGCCGGCCGCAGGTCGCCGAGCTGCAGGGTGCCGACGTGCTCGCGGACGACACCGAGCCAGAAGGCGAGGGCCTCCCGCTGGGCGGGCGTCTGGACGGCGAGGTCGACGGAGATCTGCGGGACGGCGAAGAGGACGTTGATGAGGTGGACGGCGAGCTGCTCGGGGGGCTCGGCGGGGTGCCACATCAGCATGTCGGCGTGGACGGCGAGCGGTCCGGCGATCAGCCGGGTGTCGATGGTGCGCTGGCGGTTCTCCTGCGGGCTGAGCGGGCAGTCGGTGGCCCGGATCATGGTGGCGTAGGGCCAGAGCCCGGGGCTGACGTACGGCTGGCGGTGCTCGATCATGCCCTCGGAGCAGGCCGCGTCGACCCGCCGGCGGATCTCGGCGAGCAGCAGGTGGAGGCCCTCGTCGACGGTCGTGCAGTCCGCCTCGGGTCCGGCGGCCGGCGGGTCCTGGACGCCGAACCAGTCGACGAAGTCGACCTTCAGCCCGTCCATCCCCCACTCCTCGACGGCGCGGGCGAGGCTGTCGGCGAGGTGCCGGCGGACCTTCGGGTAGCGGGGGTCCGCGACGACGGCACCCATGTGGTCGGCGCTGGTGAGCGCGTAGCCGGAGAGGGCGTCCCAGGCGGCGCTGTCCTTGCCGATGAACGGGAGCGCGTACCAGAGCAGGTAGCGGACGCCGAGGTCGTGGACGCGGCCGACGTGGGCGGCGGTGTCGGGCAGGGAGTGGGGTTCCCAGTCCCCGCAGTGGGCGTAGCCGCGGGTGCGGTCGGTGGTCATCCAGCCGTCGTCGACGATGATCGTGTCGAGGCCGAGTTCCTTGCCGAGGGCGGCCTGCCGTTCGACCGCCTCCGGGGTGATGTTCTGGTGCAGCGAGTACCAGGTGGAGTAGGCGGGGCGGCGGGCGACGTCGGGGACGTTCGCGGTCCGGCCGGACCACCACCAGCCGGCGATGGCGGCCAGGCAGCGGGCGTAGTGCCGGCCGGAGGTGTCGATCCGGACGGTCAGCCGGCCGGTGGCCTGGACCCAGTACCGGAACTCCCCGGTCTCCTCCACGACTCCGGCGCCGGCCAGGACGTCCTCCCGGTCGGCGGCGAAGGCGCAGACCGCGGTGTCACCGGTGCCGATCAGGGCGGCGACGGGGGCGCCACGGGAGAGGGTGACCCGGCGCGGGGCGCTCCAGGCGGCGGGCAGCCAGCCGGTGCCGCGGGCCTCGGGGGTCCAGAAGGCGGTGGCGTCGACGCAGGGCGTGCGCCATTCGATCCGGACCTCGCCGAGGTCCTCGGCGGTGACCTCGATGACGCCCTCGTCCACCGTGCGGACGCTCGCCTCGCCGGTGACCAGCAGGTCGATGCCGTCGGCGGCCACCCGGCGGGGACGGGCGGTGGTGGCGGGGGCGTGCGGCTCCCAGATCTCCTCGTGGTCGGTCGTCTCGGTCGTCTCGGTCTGCTCGGTCTGCTCGCTCGTGGGCGGTTCCATGGTCAGCCTTTCGTGGCGCCGGCCAGCAGGCCGGAGATGAACTGCCGCTGAAGGGCCAGGAAGAGGACCATCATGGGCAGGGTGGACAGTGCGGTCCCGGCGAGGATCAGGCCGTAGTCGGTGTTGCTCTTCATGCCGTGGAGCGTCGCCAGGGCGACCGGCAGGGTGTGCATGTCGGAGCTGCGCAGGGCGATCAGCGGCCAGACGAAGCTGTTCCACGAACCGAGGAAGAGGAAGATGCCCAGCGCGGCCAGGACGGGGCGCATGACCGGGACGACCACCCCGAACAGCACCCGGAGTTCGCCCGCGCCGTCCACCCGGGCGGCGTCGAGGAGTTCGTCCGGCATGCCGGCCAGGGCCTGCCGCATCAGGAAGATCGCGAAGGGCACGCAGAGGCCGGGCAGGATGAGGGCCTGGTAGCTGTCCATCAGGCCGAACGACATCATCATCTTGAAGAGCGGAACCAGCAGCACCTGGTCCGGCACCACCAGGGTGGAGAGCAGGATGACGAACAGCACCGTCCGGCCGGGGAACCGGAACTTGGCGAAGGCGTAGCCGGCGAGCAGCGCGACCACGAGCGCGCCGAGGGTCTGCACACCGGCGACGAGCAGGGAGTTGAGGAGGACCCGGCCGAGGCCGATCTTCGCGTTCAGGTGCGAGAGGTTCTCGCCGAGGTGGGAGCCGGGCAGCAGCTTGGGCGGCCAG
Source organism: Kitasatospora sp. NPDC002965 (assembly GCF_040611255.1). Classification (NCBI taxonomy): domain Bacteria; kingdom Bacillati; phylum Actinomycetota; class Actinomycetes; order Kitasatosporales; family Streptomycetaceae; genus Kitasatospora; species Kitasatospora sp. NPDC002965. The sequence continues at coordinate 73,779 of NZ_JBEXNT010000024.1, forward strand.
GAGAAGATGTCGGCGTCGCTGTGGGTGGCGGAGATCACCAGCCAGTAGAAGGGGGCGACGGACACTCCGGTGACGGCGGCCAGGAGAAGGGTCGTGGGCCAGCCGCGCATCCGGTCGCGGAGCCCCTTCCCCGATGCCGCCGGGGCCGGGGGCGCCACGCGGGTCGCTCGCGTCGTCAGGGTCATTCACGTTCTCCCATCAGGCGCATCTGGACCGCGCCGAGCACCGAGACGAGCAGGGTGAGCGCGTAGGCGATGGCGGAGGCGTAGCCGAAGTCGAAGTAGCGGAAGCCGTTGTCGTACAGGTACATGGAGACGGTGAGGGTGGCGTTGTCGGGGCCGCCGCGGGTGAGGACGTACGGCTCGTCGAACAGCTGGAGGGTGCCGATGGTGGAGAGCACCACGGTGAACAGCAGGACGGGCCGCAGCGCCGGCACGGTGATCGAGAGGAACCGGCGCAGCGGGCCGGCGCCGTCCACCATGGCGGCCTCGTACAGCTCCTTCGGGATGCCCTGCAGGCCGGCCAGGTAGATGACGGCGTTGTAGCCGGTGTAGTGCCAGGTGAGGACCATGACGACGGCCATCCGGGCCCAGAAGCCGTCGCCGAGCCAGTCGACGCCGGACAGGCCGACGGCTTCGAGCAGGCTGTTGACGGCGCCGCGGTCGCTGTCGAGGAGGAAGGCGAACACCACACCGGTGGCGACCAGGCCCGTCACGGCCGGCATGAAGATGCCCAGCCGCCAGACGGTGCGGAAGCGGACGAGCGCCGCGTGGAGGGCGACCGAGAGCCCGAGCGCGAGCGCGAGCATCAACGGGACCTGCACGACGAGGATCCGGGCGGTGTTGCCCAGTGCCGTCCAGAACAGCGGGTCGTCCAGCAGCTTGCGGTAGTTGGCCAGCCCGGCGTTGCGGGTGTTCGCGCCGGAGCCGGTGGTCAGCGACAGCAGCAGCGAGGACACGATCGGGTAGGCCTTGAACACCCCGAACGTGACCAGTGCGGGGGCGAGGAGCAGGTAGGGCAGGGCCCGGCGGCGGAGCATCGCGCGGCGCCGGGAGGGCGGCGGCGCCGTGGCCCGGGGCGGGGCGGCGGGGCGGAGGGCGGTCGTCACTTGATCTTGCGTCCGGTCTGCTGGGCCAGCTGCTTGGCGGCGTCCTGGAGGGCCGCGGCCGGGTCGGCGCCCTTGGTGAGCACCTTGGCCTGGGCGTCGTTGACGAGCTTGAGGGCGCGGGCGAAGTCGCCGGAGTAGTTGGTGGCGTCGCCGCCCTCGCCGAGCAGGTCGGTGAAGGTCTTGAGGACGGGCTGGCCGCCGTAGTAGGCGTTGGGCGCGGTGTAGATCGGGTCCTGGTAGGCCGCGGTGAGCGCGGGGAAGACGCCGCCGGCGGAGAACATCGAGTTGACCGAGGCCGGCCGGGTGAGGGCGTACTCGACGAACTTCCAGGCCGCGGTGCGCCGGGGGCTGGTCGCGGAGACGGCCAGGTGGGTGGAGTTGACGATGGCGGTGCGCTTGCCGCCGGGAGTGACCGCCGGCGGCCGGGTGAGGCGCCAGTTGCCGCTCTGCTCGGGGAACTTGGTCTCGATCCAGTGCGCGCCCCAGGACGCCAGCGGGTTGGCGCCGATCTTGCCCTCCTTGATCTGGCTGCGCCAGATGGTGGCGCTGGCGGAGTCGAGGATCAGGCCGGCGTCGTCGAGGCGCTTGAGCAGGGTCAGCGCCCGGACCGCCTCCGGCGAGGAGACGGTGATGTCGCCCTTGAGGTCGAAGTAGAAGGCGCCCTGCTGCTGCATCAGCGACTGCAGGAAGTCGAGGTCGGAGGAGGGGGTGCCGGACTTGTTGATGCCGATCAGGGCGACGCCGGGGTTGGCGGCCTTGAACTTCTCGGCCACGGCGAGCACGTCGTCCCAGGTCTGGAACGTGGTCGGGTCGATGCCGGCCCGGTCGAACATGTCGTTGCGGTAGAAGAAGCCCTGCGCGTTGACCTCCCAGGGGAGCGCACGGGTGCGGCCCTCCTTGTCGGCGACGGCCGGCCAGAGACCCTGGGCGAACTTGTCCTTGTAGCCGTCGGCGCCGAGGGCCGACAGGTCGGCCAGGCCGCCGGGGAACTTCTCCAGGTAGCCGGGCAGGTAGTCGCAACCGATGTGGAGGACGTCGGCGAGGCCCTGGCCACCGGCCGCGAGGCCGACCGTGATCTTGTCCCAGATCGCCGGGTTGCCGACGTCCTGGACGTCGACCTTGATGCCGGGGTTGTCCTTCTCGAACGCGGGGACCACACCGCGCAGCGCCTCGGCCGCCGTCGTCCAGGACCAGACGGTGATGGTTCCGGTGGCGGCGTCCCCGCCGGAGGAGCCGGAGTCGGAGCCTCCGCAGGCGGACAGGGCGCCACCGGCGGAGAGGGCCAGCAGGCCCGCGCCGGAGGCCCGCAGGAGGTCACGACGGGAGAGGTGTGACATGGCATGCCTTTCAGGAGGGGGGAACGGCATCGAGCGGGAACAGCGGGTGGGGTGGGCGGAGAGCCCGGGGTGGGGGCGCCCCACCCGGTCCGGCGGTACGGGTCGTCCGCGAGTCGGGTGGCGCGACGGCCGTTCGCCGGTCGGGCGGAACGGGCGGTGCAGGCGGCGCGAGGCCCGGCCCGGGGTGGGGGGCGGCGCCGGGGGTGGACGGACGCGGTCGGACGGTGCCACGACGGTCGGGCGGTCACGCGGTCAGGCGGTCAGGCGGGTGCCGGCGGTACCGACGGTCACACGGTCAGACAGTCACGCAGTCAGGCAGTCAGGCAGTCAGGCAGTCAGGCAGTCAGGCAGTCAGGCGGTCAGGAGGGTGCGGGCGGACCGCAGCGCGTCGCCCAGCAGCCCGGCCGCCGCCGGGCCGGTGCTGGCGTGCGGCGACAGCCGGATCCAGCCGCCGCGCAGGGTGGTCGAGAGACCGGCCTCCGCGAGCGTGCGGTGGACGGCCGCGGGGTCGGCGCCGGGCAGCCGGACCCGCGCGATCCCGCTCACGCCGGGCGTCTCGCCGCCCGTCCGCTCGCCGCCGAGGGTCTCGGCGCCGACGGCGCGGGCGGCGCCGAGCAGCTCGTCGAGCGCCTCGCCGATCAGCGCGTTGATCCGGCCGATGCCGACGTCCCGAACCAGGGCGAGGGCCTCGCCCAGGGCCGCGACGGCGGGGCCGTCCGGGTTGGTGACGGTGTGCGCGACGGCTCCCGGCCGCGCGGGGCAGGGGTGACCGGGGGCCTCGATCGGGTCGACGACGCCGGACCATCCGCCGAGCCCCGGGGCCAGCCGCCCGGCCACCCGGTCGCGGACCATCAGGACGGCGGCGCCCCAGCCGGCCCGCAGCCATTTCTGGCCACCCGCCACCAGCACGTCCGCCGCGTCGGCGGCGAACTCGACGGCGCCGAGCGCCTGGATGGCGTCCACGACCAGGACGCGGTGCGGGCCGATCGCCTCCTTGATCGCGGCGAGCGGCGCCCGGATCCCGGTGGCGGCGTCGACCGCGCAGACCGAGACCGCGTGCACCCGCTCGTCCAGGGTGGCCCGGACGATGTCCGCCGTCAGCGGGCCGTCCAGCTGACGGACCGTCAGCCCGCCGTTGCCCTCCGCGCGCAGCCAGGGGTAGAGCGCGCCGGGGAAGTCGGACCGGCTCATCAGCACCGTCCCGCCGGCCGGCCCGGCGGCGCCGAGCGCGTGGGCGGCGGCGAACATGCCGTGCGAGGTCGAGCTGACGAACGCGATCTCGTGCGGCGCGCAGCCGAGCACCTCGCCCGCCGTCCGCGCCGCCGCCTCCGTCTGCGCGTCGAGGCCCTCCAGGACCTCCCAGCCCTCGCGGTGGAGCCGCCCCGCGGTTCGGGCCAGCACCTCCGCGACCCGGGCCGAGACCGGCCCGAACCTCGCGAAGTCGACGTAGCCGGACGGCTCGGCGAACTGCCGCAGATACTCCGGCACAACCAGCACCGTCATGGCCTCACCCTCGATTTGAACGTTCAAATACACACAAACAAACAGAACCAATCAGTTCTGGTTGAGCGGGTGCCAGCAAACGCCCGCCGTGGAGTCCGCGTCAAGACCTTTGTGCGACGAACCCGCAGTCCGAGACCCTCTCGTTACCCTGCGCCCGAACTCCTCACAACACCTACTTGCGCAATGCAATTTGACATTACTATTTTACTTATCGATGAGTCGACGCCCCAACGCCGGCTTCCTTCACCCCCACCTCGGACCTCGCTGCGCCCCGGTTCCGGCACGGCTCCGCCGACCGCCACCGACCGGCCCGCACGGGTATGTGCACGGCCGCCTCCCCCATCCCCCGGCCCTGCGCGGTGGTTCGCGCACCCCACGGCACCACCCCATCAGCACGCCCTCACACCTTCAGGAGTCCCGGTGACCCCCACCGCTCCACGTCTGCGCACGGTCCTGCTCTCCGCGGCACTCGCCGTCACCCTCGCGGCCCCGCTCATCCAGAGCGCCCGGGCCGCCACCCCCTCGACCACCGCCCTCCCCGCGCCCGCCGCGGCCCCGGCGCGGCAGCCGGCCGCCACCGGCCCCCACGGAGAGGTCGCGCACGCACCCGGCCAGGCTTCGCCGGGCGCCCCCGGCCCGGAGGGCGCTCCGGGCACCGCCGCGATGCAGCCGACGACGACCGCCGGGCAGCCGGTCGCCGACCCTGCGAGCGCCCCCACCCCCCTCGCCGCCGACCAGGGCGCGGCCTGTTCCCCGGCCGCCTTCGCCTCGCTCGGCCCGGCCGCCCTGGCGGACTTCCTCGCCGACCCCTCCCACGGCTACGACGACTGCCTGCGCCCGCTGCTGGGCGGCTGGCGTCCGGAGCTCGCCAAGGTCTTCACCACCGCGCACGTCCGCACGGTCGCCGACCGGATCAGCACCCTCGCGCCGCGCTTCGACGCCACCAACAACCTGAACCAGCAAGGGCTCTGGTACTACCTGCACGTCGCGGTCCTCTTCGACTACGGCCACGACGAACTCGACTTCAACGACGACACCACCACCACCGCGATCGAGCGGGCGATCACCGCCTACACCGCCAACCCGCGGGTCTTCGAGCCGACCACCGCGAACGGCCTCGCCATGGGCGAGCTGCTCCAGACCTCCACCGCACCCAGGCTGCGCCCCGGGCGCCTGCCGCTGACCGAGCGGGTCCTGAAGTCCTTCGCCCCCGGCGGCCCCGCCGTCGGCGACCGCGGCTGGAACTGGGCGGTGCAGAGCGCCCTCCAGATCAACTTCCAGGGCATCAACAACGTCGTCGAGGACCAGGGCCGCTACCAGGCCGCCGTGGCCGCCGCCCCCTCCTTCCGGGAGGCCCTCCGCGCGTACGCCGGCTACACCCACCTCAAGGGCACCGAGAGCGAGTGGGCCGTCCGCGACGCGATGTCGGAGTACTCCCGGCTCCACGCCGTCGAGTCGATCAGGCCCGAACTGAAGGCCAACGCCGGTGCGATGATCACCAGCCTCCGGAACACCTTCGGCCGGCTCAGCGCCCCGTGGAACAACATCGCCGTCCTCGTCAACGACACCGGCATCTGCGGCGGGCACGACGCCTGCCGGGCCGACCTCGAACGGGAGATCTTCCCCCACACCTACAGCTACGACAACGGCACCCTGATCGTCCGCACCCCCCTCGACCGCGCCACCGCCGACCAGCTCTACTACGCGACCAAGCAGGTCAAGGCGCAGTTCTTCCGGGTGATCGGCACCGACCGGCCGCTCGCCGACGACGACCACCCGGTCCTCACGGTGCGCCTGTACGACACCAAGGCCAACTACAAGTCCCTGCAGTACCTGCTCTTCGGGATCAGCGACGTCGAGAACGGCGGCATGTTCCTGGAGGCCCCCTCGACCTTCTACACCTACCAGCGGACCTCCCTGGAGTCGACCTTCAGCCTGGAGGAGCTGTTCCGCCACGAGTACACCCACTACCTCAACGCCCGCTGGGCCATCCCGGAGACCGGCTACACCGACCGCTGGCCCTCCGACGCCACCTTCACGATGAACGAGGGCACCGCCGAGTACTTCGCCGGCTCGACCTCCAAGGACGGCGTCAAGGCCCGGCGGACCATGGTCGACCAGATCGCCGCCGAGGACCGGGGCGGCCTGACGCGCCTGACGGTCGACCAGATCCTGCACGCCACCTGGTCCGGGTACCAGTTCCGCGCCTACCCGTACGCGGCCACCTTCTTCAACATGCTCGGCGAACGGCACTCCGACCAGCTCGCCGAGATGTACCGCCTGCTGCGCGCCGACGACCTCGCCGGCTACAACGCCTGGCGCGACCGCCTCGGCCGGGACGCCGGCCTCCAGCGCGACTACACCGCCTACCTCGACGCCGCCATCGGGCGCCTCCCCGGCCTGTACGTGCCCGTCACCACCTACACCTCCAACGGCCAACTCAGCTACGCCTGGGCCTCCGAGGTACGGGACGCCTTCACCCGGTCGACCCAGAACGCGCCGGTCTGCAAGGACAACGCCGACTGGAACAACACCATGCGGTTCACCTGCTCCGGCCGGATCACCGCCAACCTCACCAACCCCGCCGACGCCGGGCAGACCCGCAAGGACATGTCCGGGACCATCGACTACTACCTCCTCGCCCGCGGTGGCGGCGCCGCCAACAACCTGGCCGACATGAACTGCTGGTTCGGCAAGGTCGACGTCTGGCCCGCCGGCCGGGCCGGCACCGCCGACTACACCTGCGAGGGCCCGCTGCGCCGCTGACCGGGCGGCACCCGCCGCGAAGCCGTGAACGGGAACCGGGCCGGTCGGCCCGGTTCCCGCCGCGTCGCCCCGGAGCCGCCCGGGGCGCAGCGGGCCGTCAGAGCCGACGGAACATCACATGCTGGCCGACCAGGCCGTGTTCGGGGTGGTCGAAGGTCCCCGGGACGGTGCCGACCACCTCGAAGCCCAGCGACGTCCAGAGGTGCACCGCGGGCTCGTTGACCTCCACGACCGCGTTGAACTGGATCCCGCGGAACCCCTGCGCGCGGTGCCAGGCGACGACGTACTCGCCGAGCGCCCGGCCGATCCCCCGCCCCTGGTACGCCGGGTCGACCAGGAACGAGCCGGTCCCGATGTGCGCGCCCCGCCCGGGCTTGTTCGGCCCCATCTTCGCCGAACCAGCGACCACCCCGTCCACCACGGCCACCACCGTCCGCCCCGGCGGCGGCTCCATCCACCACGGCCTCGCCTCCTCCAGGCTCTGCCGCTCGGGGAACGCGTACGACCGGCCCTCGGCCATGATCGCGGAGTAGAACGGATAGATGGTCGGCCAGTCCTCGTCGGAGGCGATACGGATCTCCATCCGCGACAGGGTACGCGGCCACCCGACGGTGCACTGCTCAACGCCGTCGCCTTCGGACTCTTCGCCGCCGTGGCCGCCGCCCCCGGCTGGGCCGTCCTGGCCGGCCTCTTCCTGGCGATGGCCGTCTACAACCTCGCCG
>NZ_JBEXNT010000024.1:81224-84092 GCF_040611255.1 Kitasatospora sp. NPDC002965
CTACCAGAACATCCCGATCCTGATCGTGGTCAGCCTCTGGTACCTCGCCTTCACCTCCGTGCTGACCGTCGGCCAGTACTACATCGAGCGGGCTGGTCGTCGATCGCGACCCAGAAGCGGGTGTTGTCGGGGATGGTGCCGTAGGCCCGGAAGGTCCGGCCGCCGGTCCGGGCGAAGTCCGGGCGGGCGAAGTCCGGGCGAAGTGGCCGTCGTGGTGCTCGGCCTCGCGCCGGCCCGCGCCGGAGGAGGACCGGCAGACGGTGTCGGCCGCGGCAGGACCGTCCCGCCCGGCACGGTCGCCGGGCGGGACGGTCACGGTGCTGCGAGGTCGGACGGGAGCTTGGGTTCCCGGTCGGGGCGGTGCCCCTCGCCCCGGCCGCTGCGGCCCTCCTCGATGCAGCTCCCCCGTTACCAGTAGTGGCGGCGTCCGCCGACCTCGTGGCCGACTGCGCCCATGATCCAGAGGACCACACCGATGAGAACCAGGACGAGGCCGATGGTCCACAGGATGGAAACACCGGTGACGAACCCGATGACGAGGAGGATGACTCCGAGGACGATCACGACGGTCTCCGTTCCACCCCCCACGTTGTCGCTCTCCGCCGGTGCGGAGGCCCACCCTGCGCCTTTCCCGATCCCGGCCCTTCAATCGGCGATCCCGCCACCGGTTGCGGGGCGGCGGCGCCCGCCGGGTACGGCCGGGCGGGCGGGAACCGCCCCCGGGTGGGCGCTCAGGTCAGCCGGACGCCGACGACGCAGATGTCGTCGTCCGGATTGGGGGCCCGGAGCCGGCGCAGCACGTGGTCCAGGCAGCCCTGGAGCCCCGGCGCCCTGTACTCCTCGACCGCCCCGAGCAGCCGCCCGAGTCCTCGGTCGAGGCCCTCGTCGCGCCGTTCGACCAGTCCGTCGGTGAAGAGCAGCACCAGGTCGTCCGGGTCGAGCGTCAGCACGGTGCTGCGGTGGACGGCGGCCGGGTCGGCCCCGAGCAGCGGTCCCGGCGGCGGGTCGAGGTAGCGGGCGACGCCGTCGTGGACCAGCAGGGGCGGCAGGTGCCCGGCCCTGGCCCAGGTCAGGGTGCGGGCGGCGGGGTCGAGCCGGCCGCAGACGGCGGTGGCGACGAAACCGCCGCCGAGGTGGCAGAGCATCCGGTTGAGGAGCTGGAGCAGCCGGTCCGGTCCGGCGTCGGTGAAGGCCAGGCCGCGCAGGGCGTCGCGCAGCTGCGCCATGCCCGCGGCGGCCTGCAGGCCGTGCCCGGAGACGTCGCCGACCACGGTGAGGACCGTCCCGTCGGGCAGGGTGAGGACGTCGTACCAGTCGCCGCCGACCTGGGGGTCGCTCCCGGCCGGCACGTAGCGCGCCGCCACGTCGAGGTTGCGCGCGGGCGGGCCGCCGGGAACGTCCGTGAGCGCGTGCCGGAGCGCCCGGACGGCGCGGTGCTCGACGGCCGTCCGGCGGACCTGCTCGGCGAGCCTGGCCCGGGTGTCGGCGAGCGCCCACTCGGTGTGCCGCCAGGCGGTCACGTCCTGGATGACGCCGCGCACGGCGAGCACGTCGCCGTCCCGGCTCCCGGGGACGGTCTCGGCGATCGCCCGGACCGTCCGGGCGACGCCGTCGGCACGGATCACCCGGAACTCGAGCGCGGCGGAGGCGAGCCCGCCCAGCAGGCGTTCCGCGAGGAGCCGGACGGCGGCGCGGTCGGCCGGCGCGACGGCGGCCTCCGCCTCGGCCGGGGCCAGCGTGCCGGGCGCGGGCCGCTCCGGCAGGCCGAGCAGCCGGAAGACCTCGGCCGAGCAGTCGAGCCGCGCCGGGGAGACCTCCCACTGCCAGGTGCCGAGGCCGGCCAGCCGCTGGGCCTGGGCCAGCTGCTGCTCCCGGCGTTCCTGCTCGTCGTGGGTGCGCCAGCTGACCAGGATCCCGTCGAGGAACGGCGTGGCGTGCAGCGTCATCGTGGAGCCGTGGACGGCGCCGCCGACGATCTCGACGTACTGCTCCGCCTCCCTGCGGTACGGCACACCGGAGGCCGCGACGTCGAGCAGGTGCTGGAAGGCACCGGAGGCGACCATGCCCGGGTAGAGCTCGCCGAGCAACCGGCCGGTGATGTCCTGGCCGGTGCGGCCGGCCAGGTCGACGGTGGCGGCGTTGGCGTGCACGACGCGCAGGTCGGTGACCTTCCCCTCGGGCGCGCGGACGGTGTGCAGGATCAGGACCGGATCGAGGAGGGCGTCCAGCACCGCCCGGAACCACGGCTCCCCGGCGGGCACCGGCCCGCCCTCACCGCCGGGGACGAGCACCCGCAGCAGCTGGGCGGCGCACAGCCGGGCCAGCGCGGACAGGTGGTGCTCGGTGGCCCGGTCCGCGCGGAACGTCCCGGGCCAGCCGAGCTTCATCGCGCCGATCAGCCGCTCGCCGGTGCGCAGCGGCAGTGCGCAGACGGTGTCGCCGGGGACGAGGTCCTCGCCCTTCAGGTCGGGGTACCGCGCGCCGAACTCGGAACGCCTCACCCAGACGGTGGTCCCGCCGCGCGCGGCGTCGGTCAGCGGCAGGGACGTCTGCGGGGGGATGCGCTGCCACTGGCTGAGCTGGTGGGAGGGGACCCCGTGGCTGGCCACCAGCCGCAGCGCGCCGTCGGGCTCCAGCACGGTGAGGGCGACCGCACCGACGCCCAGCGGGGCGAGGGCCACCTCGGTGAGCAGGGCGGCGAGCTCGTCGGGCGACTCGGCCGAGGCGAGCGCGGAGGCGGCCATGTGGTACCGGGCGGCGAAGTCGCCCCGGACCGCGGGCGCCCCGGCCCCGGGCCAGGCCGGGGGCGGCGCGGTCCCCTCCGGCGGGGGCGACGGCCCCGCCGGGGGGGGCGCGGCCGGCGGCGGC